>JAEPNS010000292.1 GCA_017643325.1 Alphaproteobacteria bacterium
GCTCCATCGAGAACGTCGACCCGATGGGCGTGCACACGGGCGATTCGATTACCGTCGCCCCGGCCCTGACGCTCACGGACAAGGAATACCAGATCATGCGCGACGCCTCGATCGCGTGCCTGCGCGAGATCGGGGTCGAGACCGGCGGCTCGAACGTGCAGTTCGCCATCAACCCGAAGAACGGGCGCATGGTGGTGATCGAGATGAACCCGCGCGTCAGCCGGTCCTCTGCGCTGGCGTCGAAGGCGACCGGCTTCCCGATCGCCAAGGTCGCCGCCAAGCTGGCGGTCGGCTACACGCTGGACGAGTTGGACAACGAGATCACCGGGGTGACGCCGGCGAGCTTCGAGCCGACGATCGATTATGTCGTCACCAAGATGCCGCGTTTCACCTTCGAGAAGTTCCCCGGCACCGAGCCGACGCTGACCACCTCGATGAAGTCCGTCGGCGAGGCGATGTCCATCGGCCGCACTTTCGCCGAGAGCCTCCAGAAGGCCTTCCGCTCCATGGAAACCGGCCTGACCGGGCTCAACGAGGTCGCGATTCCCGGCGCGAAGTCGCGCGGCGA
Organism: Alphaproteobacteria bacterium; assembly: GCA_017643325.1. GTDB lineage: Bacteria > Pseudomonadota > Alphaproteobacteria > UBA6615 > UBA6615 > JABJAG01. Next base: position 569 of record JAEPNS010000292.1, read on the forward strand.
GGGCCGCGGCGTGGACGAGGACGCCGTCTTCGCGGCGCTCGGCCGGCCAACGCCAGACCGTCTGCTGGTGATCGCCCAGGCCTTCCGCCACGGCCTGTCGGCAGAGGACATCCACCGGGTGACCAAATACGACCCGTGGTTCCTGGAGCAGATCCACACCATCGTGCAGGCGGAAAGCCGGGTGCGCGAGAACGGACTGCCGGACGACTATGACGAGTTGATGCGCCTGAAGAAGCGCGGCTTCTCGGACGAGCGTCTGGCCGAACTGGCCGGCGTCGAGCCAAGCGACGTCGTGGCGCTGCGCGACAAGCTGGGCCTTCACCCGGTCTACAAGCGTATCGACACCTGCGCAGCCGAGTTCCCGAGCCAGACGCCGTATATGTACTCCGCCTATGAGGGGGATTCGGTCCTGCCCGGCGAGTGCGAGGCGGAGCCGACCGAGCGCGAGAAGGTCGTGATCCTGGGCGGCGGGCCGAACCGGATCGGGCAGGGAATCGAGTTCGATTACTGCTGCGTCCATGCCGTCTTCGCGCTCCGCGAAGCCGGCTACGAGACCATCATGGTCAACTGCAACCCGGAGACGGTCTCGACCGACTATGACACGTCGGACCGGCTCTATTTCGAGCCGCTGACGCCGGAAGACGTGATCGAGATCTGCAAGCTCGAACAGGCGACCGGCACACTGAAGGGCGTGATCGTCCAGTTCGGCGGCCAGACACCGCTGAAGCTGTCGCACGCCCTGGAAGCCGCGGGTATCCCGATCCTCGGCACCTCGCCGGACGCCATCGACCTCGCCGAGGACCGCAAGCGCTTCCAGACACTGCTGCAGGACCTCGACCTTCGCCAGCCGGAGAACGCCATCGCCACCAGCGCCGATGAGGCGCTCGCCGCTGCCGAAGTGCTCGATTTCCCGCTGCTGATCCGTCCCTCCTATGTGCTCGGCGGCCGGGCAATGGAACTGGTTCACGACATGGACGCGCTGACCCGCTACATCAACGAGGCGGTGCGCGTGTCCGGCGACAGCCCGGTGCTGCTCGACCGCTACCTGCAGGACGCCATCGAGGTCGATGTCGACGCGCTGTGCGATTCCGGCGGCAACGTCCACGTTGCGGGAATCATGGAGCATATCGAGGAGGCCGGAATCCATTCCGGCGACAGCGCCTGTTCCCTGCCGCCCTATTCGCTGGACGATGATATCGTCGAGGAAATCCGGCGACAGACCGAGGTGCTCGCGCGCGCACTCGACGTGCTGGGCCTGATGAACGTTCAGTACGCGGTCAAGGACGGCGAGGTCTACCTGATCGAGGTCAACCCGCGCGCCAGCCGCACCGTGCCCTTCGTCGCGAAGGCGACCGGCGTGCCGATCGCCAAGATCGCCGCACGGATCATGGCCGGCGAGATGCTCGCCGATTTCAAGCTGCCCGACCCCACGCAGGCGGGCGGTCATGTGGCCGTGAAGGAAGCCGTGTTCCCGTTCGCGCGCTTCCCGGGCGTGGACACGATCCTCGGACCCGAAATGAAATCGACCGGCGAGGTCATGGGACTCGACGCGGATTTCGGCCACGCTTTCGCGAAATCACAGATCGGCGGAGGCACCAAGGTGCCGACCGGCGGCAAGGTGTTCATCTCCGTGCGCGACCACGACAAGCCGGCGATGGTCGAACTGGCGCGCCAGCTTACCGGCATGGGCTTCGCGATCGTCGCCACCAGCGGGACCGCACGGGTGCTCGAGGCCGAGGGCGTCGAGGTCGAGACGGTGAACAAGGTTCTGGAAGGCCGTCCGCACATCGTCGACGCCATGCAGAACGGCGACATCCAGCTCGTGTTCAACACAACGGAAGGCGCGAGTTCCATCGCCGACAGCTACAGCCTGCGCCGCAGCGCACTGACACTGAAGATCCCGTACTACACGACCGCCGCCGGCGCGCGCGCGGCCGTCGCGTCGATCGCGGCGGTGCAGAGCGGCGGGCTTGAAGTCGCGCCCCTGCAGTCGTATTTTAGTCACGAATTCTGAACGGCTTAGCCCGCCGGACGTTCGTCGAAGGCCTCGGGCCGGACGCGACCAGCGGCGGGTCTTTTCGTCTGTCAAAGCCATTCTCTGGACGACTGTCGGCGCGGTGCCGGCGGCGTGTGCGAGCGAGTGATCGGACCATGGACAAGCTCCCGATGACGCAGGAGGGCCACGCGGCCCTGCAGGAAGAACTGAAGAACCTGAAGCAGGTGGAACGCCCGGCGATCGTGAAGGCGATCGCGGCCGCGCGCGAACATGGCGACCTGTCGGAGAACGCCGAGTACCACGCCGCGCGTGAGCGCCAGAGCTTTATCGAGGGCCGGATCGGCGAACTCGAGGATGCCACCAAGCGCGCCGAGGTCATCGACACGTCCAAACTCAAGGGCAAGACCGTGCGCTTCGGCGCGACGGTGAAGCTGGCGGACGAGGAAACCGACGAGGAAATCACCTACCAGCTCGTCGGCGAGTTCGAGGCCGATATCGAGAAGCGCAAGATCTCGATCCAGTCGCCGCTCGGCAAGGCGCTCATCGGCCGCGAGGTCGGCGACAGCGTAGAGGTCACCACGCCGAACGGCGTGCGCTACTTCGAGGTCGTGACCGTCCGCTTCAAGTAGAGCGGACTCACTCGTCCGGGTCGTCGACAGGAACGCTGGACTCGTATTTTGAACTCCGGATCACCTGGAACGTCTGCACCGTCGACACGTGCGGCGCGGCCGTGAGCCGTGACGTCAGTTCGTTCTCATGGGCGGTGTTCCGCGCGACGATGCGCAGCATGAAATCGCCGCCGCCACGGATCATGTCGCAGCGTCGCACCTCCGGCCAGGTGCGCATCTGGCGCTCGAACTCTGTCAGAACGGCTTCGGACTGGCTGTCGAGGCCCACCAGCGCATGGAATGCCACCTCGTAGCCGAGCAGTTCGGCATCGAGTTCGGCATGGTAGGCCTTGATGAAGCCGGCGGACTCGAGCGCCCGCACGCGGCGAAGGCACGGCGGCGCGGATATTCCCGCCCGGCGTGCCAGCTCGACATTCGTGATCCGGCCCTCGTCGCGCAGGTTGCGGAGGATTCGCCGGTCGATCGCGTCCAACTTCACCTTTCGCTTTTCCGCGGATTTTCCGTCTGCGCGCTGTCCGGATCCCGTGTCCGACATGTTCGGTTGTCTCCAGGTCGGCCGGCGCCGCGCGGCGGAAGCGAACCCCGTGGGAATCAGCGGGGTCCGGGCCTATAGTTGGGTCACTTGCTGTGGACGTGATGCTAGCAGATTGAAATTATATTTCAAACGCGCGCTCGCCCGTCCGGCTCATCCCTTGGTCGTAGAGACGTGGCCGCACCCGCACCAGACGCTGACCTTTCCTGCTGGATCCTGACCGACGGCAAGGCAGGCATGGTGAGCCATTGCCGCGGACTCGCGAAGGTGATCGGGGTCGAGCCCGTCTCCAAGGTCGTCGCCCTGCGCAAGCCCTGGGTCTGGCTGCCCCCCGCACTGACGCCGGCCTCGCTCAAAGTGGTCTGGCCCGGCTCCGACCCGCTGGAGCCGCCCTGGCCCGACCTGCTGATCGCCAGCGGGCGGAAGTCCGTGGCGCCCGCGCTCGCGATCCGGCGTGCGAGCGGAGGAAAGACCTTCTGCGTGCAGGTCCAGAACCCGCGGGTTCCGATAAAGGACTTCGACCTGGTGGTGACGCCGGAGCATGACGGGCTTT
>JAEPNS010000293.1 GCA_017643325.1 Alphaproteobacteria bacterium
CACGTCGAACAGCATCAGGACCTTCACCGCATTGTGCCGTTCCGGAACCATCCGAATATCGAGCCATCCGCCGTTCCTGGCGGTCGAACTGATCGTGTCGCCCAGATCGAGCTCGTCGGCCGCACCCTCGCGCGCAAAACGGCGCAGGCGGCGCAGTGCGACCTTGATATTGCGGGTCCCGATCTCGGTGTCGCCGTCCAGATCCCTGAATTCCCGCCGGTCCCAGACCTTGACGGCGGAGTTGTTGCGGTTGCCGTCCTGGCCGATGCGCACCCCTTCCGGGTTGTAGCCCTGCGCACCGTAGGGCGAGGTGCCCTGGGTGCCGATCCACTTCTTCCCGCCCTGGTGGCGTCCCTTCTGTTCGGCGAGGCGCTCGCGCAGGGTCTCCATGAGCTTCTCCCAGCCGCCCATGGCCTCGATCTGCGCCTTCTCCTCCTCCGTGAGGTTGAGCTCGCCCATCTTGCGCAGCCATTCCTCGGGAACCTCGACCACCTCCTCGTCGAACTCCGGCGGCTCGAGGCCGCGGAAGACATGGCCGAACACGCGGTCGAACTTGTCGATATGGCGTTCGTCCTTCACCAGGATCGCGCGCGACAGGTAGTAGAAGTCCTCGACGTCGTACTCCGCGATGCCGCGGTCCATCGCGCCGAGCAGGTCGAGATACTCGCGCAATGACACCGGGACCTCGGCCTTGCGCAGCGTGTAGAAAAAGTCCGCAAACATCGTGCGTCCCCGGCCCGGAGCAAGAGCCTAGCTGTTCGCCCGCTCGCGGCGGTTCAGGAACGCCAGGCGCTCGAACAGCTGGACGTCCTGCTCCGATTTCAGGAGCGCGCCGTAGAGCGGCGGGATCAGCTTCGCGGGATCGTTGGTGCGAAGCTCCTCGGGGTCGATGTCCTCGGCCACGAGCAGCTTGAGCCAGTCGAGCAGCTCGGACGTCGACGGCTTTTTCTTCAGGCCGGGCACCTCGCGAATGTCATAGAAGGCCGTCAGCGCCTCCCGCAGCAGCCGCTTCTTGATCTTCGGGAAATGCACGTCGACGATCCGCGTCATCGTGTCCGCGTCCGGAAACGCGATGTAGTGGAAGAAGCAGCGGCGCAGGAAGGCGTCGGGAAGCTCCTTCTCGTTGTTCGACGTGATGATCACGATCGGGCGGTGCCGGGCTTCCACGGTCTCCTTGGTCTCGTAGACATGGAACTGCATCCGGTCGAGTTCGAGCAGGAGGTCGTTCGGAAACTCGATGTCGGCCTTGTCGATCTCGTCGATCAGCAGCACGGGGCGCGTCTCGCTCTCAAACGCCTCCCAGAGCTTGCCGCGCACGATGTAGTTGGCGATGTCCCGGACCCGTTCGTCGCCGAGCTGGCCGTCGCGCAGGCGCGCCACGGCGTCGTACTCATACAGCCCGTGCTGGGCCTTGGTCGTCGACTTGATGTGCCACTCGATCAGCGGCGCGTCGAGCGCGGCCGCAATCTCATGCGCCAGGACGGTCTTTCCGGTGCCCGGCTCGCCCTTGACCAGAAGCGGGCGTTCGAGTGTGACCGCGGCGTTCACCGCGACCTGCAGGTCGTCGGTGGCGACGTAGGACTCTGTGCCTTCAAAGCGCATGCAACGCCTCCGGCTGCCGCGCGTCAGGCGGACAGCTTGCTCTTGAGTTCGGCCTCGATCGCGGCGAGCGCCGCATCGACCTTCGACGGATCCGGGCCGCCGCCCTGGGCCATGTCCGGACGGCCGCCGCCGCCCTTGCCGCCCATCTCCGCGACACCGATCCGCACAAGGTCGACCGCGCTGAGCTTGCCGGCAAGGTCCGACGTCACGCCGACGACGATGGAGCCCTTGCCGTCGTAGGAATCGGCCACGGCGACGACGCCGGAACCGAGCTGGTCCTTGATCTCGTCAACGAGGCTCTTGAGTTCGCGCGGCGGCACGTCGGACAGGGCGCGGGCGGCGAACTTCACGCCGCCGATATCGGTGCTGTCCTGCCCGGCACCGCCGGCGTTCCCGCCGCCGGCCGCGAGCTTCCGGCGCATGTCGGTGAGTTCGCGCTCCATCTGCCGCCGCTCGTCCAGGAGCTGCGCGACCCTGTCGGGAACCGCGTCCGGCGCGCTTTTCAGCACGTCCGCCGTGCGGCGCAGCAGGCGGTCGTGCTCCTCGAGATAGGCGCGTGCATCCACGCCGGTGAGCGCCTCGATCCGGCGAACGCCCGCCGACACGGCGCCCTCGTGCACGATCTTGAACAGGCCGATGTCGCCGGTCCGGCGCACATGGGTGCCGCCGCACAGCTCGACCGAGAACGCGGCCCGGCCGCCATTGTCTTCAACGGCGCCGTCGGCGTTGTCGTCGTTGGCCGCCCCGCCCATCGACACGACCCGCACTTCGTCGCCGTACTTCTCGCCGAAAAGCGCAAGCGCGCCGGCGCCGATCGCGTCGTCCGGGGTCATGAGGTGCGTTTCCACCGGCGCATTGACCGCGACCCGGCGGTTGACCTCCCGCTCGACCGCGGCGATTTCCTCGGGCCCGAGCGGCTTGGGGTGCGAGATATCGAAACGCAGACGGTCCGGCGCGACGAGAGAACCCTTCTGCGCCACATGGGCCCCGAGCTCGCGGCGCAGCGCCTCGTGAAGCAGGTGAGTCGCGGAGTGATTGGCACGCAGGCGCGACCGTCGGGTCCCGTCGACCTGCAATTCCACGATGTCGCCGACCGAGAGCGTCGCCCCTTCGACGGTCCCGCGGTGCACGTGAAGGTCACCGAGATGCTTCTCGGTATCGGAGACCGCGAGCGTCGCGTCACCCCCCGCGACGCGCATCACGCCCGTGTCGCCCATCTGTCCGCCGGACTCGCCGTAGAACGGCGTCTGGTTGACCACGACGGCCGCTTCCGTGCCCGCCGGGGCCTGCTCGACCGGGGCACCGTCGACGACAATGGCGACGACCTGGCCTTCCGCGGACTCGGTGTCGTAGCCGAGGAACTCGGTTGCGCCGTGCTCGTCGCGGATGTCGAACCAGACCTCCTCGGTCGCCGCCTCGCCCGAACCCGACCAGGCGCGCCGCGCGGCGGCGCGCTGCTCGTCCATCGCCGCGTCGAAGCCCGCAATATCCACCGCGCGCCCCTGGCCGCGCAGGATATCCTCGGTGAGGTCGAGCGGAAAACCGTAGGTGTCGTAGAGCCGGAAGGCGACATCGCCGGCGAGCGCCTGGCCGTCCGCGAGCTTGCCGGTCTCCTCCTCCAGCAGGCGGAGCCCTCGCTCGAGGGTGACCTTGAACCGCTCCTCCTCGAGCCGGAAGGTCTCGGTGACCAGCGCCTCGGCGCGGCCCAGTTCCGGGAAGGCGGCGCCCATGGCGGACACCAGCGACGGCACCAGCCGGTACATCAGCGGGTCCCTGCAGCCGAGCAGGTGGGCATGGCGCATCGCCCGGCGCATGATCCGGCGCAGCACGTAGCCCCGTCCCTCGTTGGACGGGAGTACGCCGTCGGCGATCAGGAACGAGCAGGCCCGCAGGTGGTCGGCGATGACCCGGTGGCTGATCTTGCCGTCGCCGTCGGGATCGGTGTTCGACGCATGGGCCGAGGCCTCGATCAGCGAGCGCATGAGGTCGATGTCGTAATTGTCGTGCTTGCCCTGCAGCACCGCGGCAATGCGCTCGAGGCCCATCCCGGTGTCGATCGACGGTTTCGGCAGGTTCTCGCGAAGCTCGGGCGTCACCTGCTCGTACTGCATGAAGACGAGGTTCCAGATCTCGATGAACCGGTCGCCGTCCTCGTCGGGGCTCCCCGGCGGGCCGCCCGGAATTCGCTCGCCGTGGTCGAAGAAGATTTCGGAGCAGGGCCCGCACGGGCCGGTGTCGCCCATGGCCCAGAAGTTGTCGGACGTCGGGATGCGGATGATCCGGTCTTCCGGCAGGCCCGCGATCTTGCCCCAGAGGTCGTAGGCCTCGTCATCCTCGGCATAGACGGTCGCGAGCAGGCGGTCCGCAGGCAGGCCGTACTCCTTCGTGATGAGGTTCCACGCGAGCTCGATCGCGTGTTCCTTGAAATAATCTCCGAAGGAGAAGTTCCCGAGCATCTCGAAGAAGGTATGGTGGCGCGCGGTGCGCCCGACATTCTCGAGGTCGTTGTGCTTGCCGCCCGCGCGCACGCACTTCTGCGAGGTCGTCGCGCGGTTGTAGGGCCGCGTTTCCGCGCCGGTGAAGACGTTCTTGAACTGCACCATGCCCGCGTTGGTAAACATCAGCGTCGGGTCGTTGCGCGGCACCAGCGGGCTC
>JAEPNS010000294.1 GCA_017643325.1 Alphaproteobacteria bacterium
GAATAGCGCGATCACGGCGACGCCCGCGATGGCGACGGCAAGGCCGGCCGGCGTGAAGTCGAAAATGCCGAACGGTTCTCCCAACGCATCCTCGCGGAAGGAGGCGATGATGATGTTCGGCGGCGTCCCGATCATCGTCAGCAAACCGCCGAGGATCGAGCCGAACGCCAGAGGCATCAGGAAATGGGCCGGGTGCACACCCGTGCGGCGCGCGACCTGCAGCGCCACCGGCAGCATCAGTGCGAGCGCACCGATATTGTTCATGAAGGCCGACATGATTGTCACGGCACCGGTCTGGAGCACCATCGCCATGACGACGCCCGGGGAGTCCCGGAGAATTCGCGCGGCAATCATGTCGACGATGCCGGTCTTTTCCAGTGCCGCGCTGATCACCAGCATGGCCGCAACGGTAATGATGGCCGGATGTCCGAACCCGTCGAATGCTTCTTCGCCCGGGATCACGCCGACCAGCACCAGGGTCAGCAGCGCGAGCAACGCCACCAGGTCGTACCGCCAGAATCCCCACGCGAACATTCCAAGCGCCGCGAGAAGCGTCGCGATAACGGCAATCTGATCGAGTTCCATGCGCCCGGGCCCGTTCGCTACTTCTTGTCGTTAAGGTCTTCCGTTTTCTCGTCGACCTCCTCGCGGAGCAGGCCGAACAAGACGAACACGATCACCGCGATAACCGATGCGGCGATGGCAATGAAATACAGCCCGAACCCCACGGAAAGACCGATCCCGCCGACAAGCCAGATCCCGGCGCCGGTTGCACTTCCCCGTACCCCGCCCGAGCGAGACTGGATGATTGCGCCGGCGCCCAGAAAACCGATGCCGCCGATCAGACCCTGATACACGCGGCTGACATCGACGCGGTCTGCTATATCGGCGGGCAGCGCGCCGGCCGTCAGTTCCAGAATGGTGACAGCGAACAGGCACGAACCGAGCGACACCAGCATGAAAGGCCGGAACCCGAGCGGCTTGTTCTTGATCGACCTGTCGAATCCCACCGCGAAGCCCAGCGCGGCCGCCAGAAGCAGACGCGCAAGGACTTCCCAGTTATCGATATGGTAGGTCGCGAGGTAGCTGGACATCGACACGTGTCAACGAATGCGGAAGCCGCGGCGAAACGGCTCAATCGCCGACACGTCGCATGTCGTGCAGCCTATCACGCCGCGTCGAGATTTGACTCCACGAAATCCCAGTTGACGAGATGGTCGAGGAAGCTGTCCACGAAGTCCGCGCGCGCGTTCTGGTAGTCAAGGTAGTAGGCGTGCTCCCAGACATCGCATGTGAGCAGCGGTGTCCGGCCGTCGGCGACCGGCACGACCGCGTTGCCGGTCGAGACCACGTCGAGGACACCGTCGGATTCGATGAGCCAAGCCCAGCCGCTGCCGAACTGCCCGGTGGCGGCCTGCTTGAACTTGTCGCGGAAGGAATCGTAGGACCCGAAGTCCTTCTTGAGCCGGTCGAGCATGGCGCCGCCGGGCTCGCCGCCGCCGTCGGGCCGCATGCCGTCCCAGAAGAAGGTGTGGTTCCAGGTCTGGGCCGCATTGTTATACAGCGCCGACCCGCCGGGGTCGTCAGAGAGGTCCCGCACGATGTCGAGCAGCGACGCGGATTCATGCTTCGTGCCTTCGACCAGGCCGTTCAGGTTCGACACGTAGCCGGCGTGATGCTTGCCGTGATGAAACTCAAGCGTCCGCTTCGAGATGTGCGGCTCGAGGGCGTCGATTGCGTAGGGAAGGTCGGGAAGCGTGAAACTCATGCGAAAACTCCTGATGACAGTACGTACGTGCTTACGCAGCAACGTTCTATCGGATCAGAAGTTCCCTTCAGCCCAGCAGGCGGGCAAGCAGCGATTCCGGCAGGTTCCGGTTTTCGAGATAGTTGCGGTCGAAGCGAGACGCCTTCACGAGGGCCTGAAGATCGACGATGTGCAGGAATTCGTCTCTCGCCTCGACCAGTTCGTTGTCCCGCAGACGACGCATCGTTCGATTGACGTGGACCAGGCTCAGTCCGAGGGCATCTGCGATAATCTCCTGGGTCAGGGGAAAATCGTATCCGCGGTCGTCAGCAAGCCCGACATGATCGAGGCGGATATAGAGTTCCAGCAGGAGATGGCCTACACGCTCGAAGGCCGAGCGCCGGCCGATCCGCACGATATGCTCCGAGAGAATCGCGTCGACCTCGCCGGCCGACCAGCACAGCAGCGCCGCAAGACGCGGGTGCTCACGAAACAGCTCGAGAAGCCGCTCGGGGGGGATGGACGCGTAGGTGACCTCGGTCACCGCCAGGAAGGAATCGTCGGATTGCTCGAACAGCGCCGCATACAGATCGATGAAATCGCCAGGGAGAAGAAATGCGACAATCTGACGCCGCCCGTCTGCAAGCATCTTGTAGCGCGCGACCCATCCGTCGAGGACAAGAATGATCTCGTTCATCCGGTCGCCGGCCTTCACAAGGTTCCGGCGGGACTCGGTCACACTGGTTGCCAGGTGCAGGTCGCGCAGGACATCGCGCTCGACCTCGGAGAGGTCGATCAGCTGCTCGAACTTGCGTTCGAGAATCACGACGGGGTCCTGTTCCTCATCGCTCGCAAAGCGACGCATGAACCCCATCTTATCCGTCGTCATCACGCCCCCGCTGCTGCGCAAGGGCAGAATGAACTTAATCTATATTAATTCATAGGAGTAAGTGGACGGACCCGGTTTTCCGGGGTTATTAGTCCGATTCGTCGGAACCGCGCCCATTGGTCCGGCCGCTGGAGGCGCCCGCGTGTCCGCCACGCTCGCGTGCGAAAAGAGCGCGGAGCATCTGGTTCTGGCGCCTGTAGTCTTCGACCACGGCAGCAATTTCGGGATTGTGCTGGAGGAATTCCTCGAATTCTTTCCGGCGGCCCGAATCCATGCGCCCGTCCACGTAATCGTGGAGGTCGTCCTCGGTAAACGGATTGTCTGTGTTCTTTGTCACAGCCGTCGAAGCATCCAGCATCACATCTGCTTCCTAAACGCATACAAGACTATGTTGTTCCGATCACCCCCTAAGAGTCGGAATACAGCCCGCGGAGGCGCGCGCGGGCGCGTGAGAGCCTGGACTTGACCGTGCCGACCGGGACTTCAAGCACTTCGGAGACATCGGCGTAACTCATGCCGTCGACCGCGACGAGGACGATCACGTCCTGGTCGGCGACGGGAAGTTCCGCGAAGCTTCGTGCGAATTCACGCAGCCGGACCGCCCACTCCTGTTCGGGAGGCGTCGTCAGGTTCATGTCCGTGGAATCGTCGATATCCTGCAACAGCGGGCCGCGCGCGACCTTGCGCCGGTCGTCGAGGTGCATGTTGCGGAGGATGGTGAACAGCCAGGCACGCAGGTTGGTCCCGGGCTCGAACTGGTCGATGCGCTCGATCGCGCGCGCAACGCAGTTCTGCACGAGATCATCCGCCAGTTCCGGGTCGCGGGCCAAGGCCAGCGCAAACCGGCGCAGAACCGGCAGGTGTGTTTCTATTTCCCCGACACTCTCGTGCATCGCTGCAACCCCGATCTCTCCCCATCACGCGTTCCCCAGTGGAAACGGGGATAAGGGACGTTGCCCGTGACGACAATTTACCTATGTAAAGTCGTCGGCCTTTTTTTGCTTAACCTATGACGCACTGCCACGTGTCGAGGTCGTCGGAACGGCCGACAGCCGATAAATATCACTGGTTTCAACGCGTTAAATTCTCTCGCACGTTGCTCCGGAACAATTTGTCGCCGTCACGCGTTAGATCCATGACGCGCCCAACCGCGCGGAGACCGATCAAATAATGGAGCGAACAATGTCGACCATTTACGACCTGCGCAGGATTCTTGCCCTTCCTCTGCTTGGCCTCAGCCTGCTCGCGCTGGCCGCGTGCAACACGGCCGAAGGGTTCGGAGAGGATGTCGAGAACACCGGTGAAGCCATCCAGAAGCAGGCGCGCTAAACGGCGCACGTGAAAGGAGAGCCGACATGCTCGGTCTTGCCATTTTCTTCTTTATCCTTGCGATCGTCGCCGCCGTGTTCGGCTTCGGCGGCATCGCGGCCACATCCGCCGGGATCGCCCAGATCCTGTTCGTGGTGTTCCTGGTCGTTTTTCTCGTGACCGCGGTCATGCACATCGCACGCGGGCGGCGATAGGCGTCGCTCCACTGCAAGTACCCCATTCTCAAAAAGGGGCGGCGCAGGCACGGCGCCGCCATTTTTCTTCGAGGCGACAAAGCGCACGCAGCAGC
>JAEPNS010000295.1 GCA_017643325.1 Alphaproteobacteria bacterium
GCCCGAATGGCAGAACAAGAACGTCCTGCCCGCGCTGGAAAACCTCTACGACGAAATCTGGATCTACGGCCTGCCGCAGGTCTCGAACCCGCTCGACGGCCTCGACCTGCCGCAGAAGGTCGCGCGCAAGACCGTCTATACGGGATACCTTCGCCGCGAGCTGCGCGCCAACGCGCCGGCGCCCCTCGAGATGCCGTTCGACGGCAAGCCCTATATCCTGGTGACGGCCGGCGGCGGCGGCGACGGCGAACAGATGTTCGACTGGGTCCTTCGCGCCTACGAAAACGACGCCGGCCAGCCGGTTCCGGCATTTTTCGTGTTCGGCCCGTTCCTCGACCCGGACCTGCAGGCGCAGTTCAACGCCCGCATGGAACGCCTCGACAATGTCGACTCGATCACCTTCGACAACCATCCGGAGGCGTATATCTCGAACGCCAGCGGGATCGTCGCGATGGGCGGCTACAACACCTTCTGCGAGATCCTGTCCTTCGACAAGCCGTCCCTCATCGTGCCGCGCACCCGGCCGCGCCTGGAACAGTTCCTGCGCGCCTCGCGCATGCAGGAAATGGGACTGGTGAAGATGCTGGTGCCCGATTCGCCGGAGGTTCTCGACAACTCGAGAGAGGACTGGCAGATCATGGCGACCGCGCTGCGCCACCTGCCGCAGCAAAGCCTGCCGTCGGAGGTCGTGGTGCCCGGCCTGCTGGACGGCCTGCGCAACGTGAACCGCCTCGTCGATATTGCCGCGGGGCGCCGGCGGGCGCGAATGCGGGTTGTCGACGAAGCGGATTCCCGCCGGCACGCCGGGCGCTCGTGAGTGGGCGAACCGCCAACAACACCGTCTGGCGGTAGGGCCGGGCCGGGCCGTATCGCTGTCGTCGTGAAAGGCTATCCGCGCCTGTCCGAGACCTTCGTTGCCCAGGAACTGCACGGTCTCGAGGCACGCGGGCTGCACCTCGACATTCACTCCCTGCGCCGGCCCTACGACCCCGACACCCATCCGATCCACGGCGAGATCCGGGCACCGGTCAACTACCTGCCGGAGTATCTCTGGCGTGCGCCGCTGCGGGTGTTCGCCGCCTGGCGCCGCGCGCGCACGCTGCCCGGCTACGCCGCCGCACGGGCAAAATTCCGGGCCGACTATGCACGCGACCGCACACCCAACCGCGCGCGCCGGTTCGGCCAGGCCTGCGTCCTCGCATGCGACATGGCCGCCGACACGACGATGGTCTACGCCCATTTCCTGCACACACCGGCGTCGGTCGCGCGCTACGCGGCGACGATGCGCGCGCTGCCCTTCGCCGTGTCCGCGCACGCCAAGGACATCTGGACCACGCCGGACTGGGAAAAGCGCGAGAAAATTGCCGACGCCCGGTGGGTTACAACCTGTACCGCACACGGCGCCGAACACCTGCGCGGCCTGGCGGCCGACGCAAGCCGCGTGCACCTGCACTACCACGGCCTCGATTTCGAGCGCTTCGTCGACCCCGGCCTCACCCGCGCCGCCGCCGTGCCGGGACCCTTCCGGATCGCATCCGTCGGCCGGCTCGTGGCCAAGAAAGGCTACGCCACCCTGCTCGACGCGTTGGCGCGCCTGCCGGCAGACCTGGACTGGACATTCGAGCACATCGGCGGCGGTGAACTCAGGAAGACACTCGCCGCCCAAGCCGAGCGGCTCGGCATCGCGGACCGTATCGTGTGGCACGGCAGGAAACCGCAAGCCGACGTCAAGGCGCTCCTGGCGCGGGCCGACCTGTTCGTTCTTGCCAGCACCATCGCCGGGGACGGCGACCGGGACGGCCTGCCCAACGTCCTCATGGAAGCGCAGGCGACAGGTGTCGCGTGCGTGTCGACCGCGGTGTCCGCGATCCCCGAACTCATCCGCGACGGCGAGACCGGCCGCCTCGTGCCGCCGGACGACCCCGCGGCGCTGGCAACCGCGATCGCGGACCTGGCGCGCGACGATGCCCTGCGCGAACGCTTCGGCGAGGCCGGATTCCGCCGGGTGCGGGAATCGTTCGATCTCGCCGGGGGGCTCGATTCCATCGCCGCGGCGCTCGGGGGACCCCACGCCCGGGACCGCGCGGCAGCCTGACATGCGCGTTGCGTTCTACGCTCCCATGAAGCCGCCCGACCATCCGGTGCCTTCGGGCGACCGGCATCTCGCGCGGCTCTTCCTGAAGGCGCTCGGGCACGGGGGGCACGAAGCGGAACTCGTGTCACGCTTTGTCAGTCGCGACGGCAAGGGAGACCCCGCGCGGCAGGCCCGGCTGCGCGACATCGGCGCGAAACTCGCCGACCGCCTGACGCGGCGCCTCGCGGCACGCCCCGTCCACGAGCGCCCGGAGGCATGGCTGACCTATCACGTCTATCACAAGGCGCCGGACTGGCTCGGCCCGCATATCGCGGACGCCTTCAACATCCCCTACCTGATCGCCGAGGCATCGTCCGCGCCGAAGCGCGCCGGAGGTCCCTGGGATATCGGATACAGCGGCGCGAACGAGGCCATCGCGCGCGCCGATGCGATCTTCACCGTCAACAGCGACGACTGGGACTGCCTCCAGCCTGTCGTGCGCGACCCGGTCTTGCACCGGCGGCTGTTCCCCTTCGTCGACGCGGCCGCGTTCGACGGCTCACGCGCCCGGCGGGCAAACCTGCGCGCCGCCTATGCGAAACGCGGCGGCTGGGACGAGGACACGACACTTCTGCTGGCTGTCGGCATGATGCGGCCCGGTGCAAAGCAGGCGTCCTTCGAATTGCTGGCCCGGGCGTTGAAGGTGCTGCAAACGGACGGCTGGCGGCTCCTCGTTGCCGGCGACGGACCGCAGCGGCCGGCCGTCGAGGCAATGTTCGAGGCGGCGGCGCCGGGGCGCGTCAGCTTTCTCGGCGAACTCGACGCCGGTGCGCTGGCCGACGTCTACGCCGCGAGCGACATTCTCACCTGGCCGGCGGTCGACGAGGCCTTCGGGATCGCACTGCTGGAGGCGCAGGCCGCGGGACTGCCCGTGGTCGCGGGCAAACAGCGCGGAGTACCCGATATCGTCGCGCCGGGTGTCACCGGGCTCCTCCCCGCGCCCGGCGATCCCGACGCGTTTGCCGAAGCGGTCGACCGGCTGGTCGGGGACCCCGAGCTGCGCCGCCGTCTCGGCGACGCCGCGGCCCGGCGCGTGCGCGAGCAGTACGATATCCCGACCGCCGCAGCGAAGATCGACGCGACCCTGAAGACGGTCGCGATGGTGGTGCGCGCCGCATGACCGAGCTTCTTTTCCTGCGTCACGGGATCACCGACTGGAATGTCGCGCGCCGGATGCAGGGCCGCCAGGACATCCCGATCAACGACGAGGGGCGGGAGATGGTTGGCGCCTGGCGCCTGCCGGAACGGTTCGCGGCGGCAGCGCTGGTGGCCAGCCCGCTGGTGCGCGCGCGCGAGACGGCCGAGATCGTGAAGGCGAACCATCCCGGCCTCGGCGACCTGCAGACCGACGAGCGGCTGATGGAACGGTCCTGGGGCGTCTGGGAGGGACGGAATCTGCACGAGATGGAGGCCGACGTCGGCCCGGAGATCCACAGCGCCGACCTGCGGCCGGAGGGCGGCGAGAGCCGCCGGGACCTGCTGGGCCGGATCGCGGGGTTCCTCTCCGACATCGCATCCCGCGACGCGCCCGCCGTCGTGGTCACGCACCGCGGCGTCATTCGCACGGTCTACGGGATCGCCACCGGCTGGGACCTCGCCGGCGAGACCCCCGACGAGATGTCGCGGCGGCGCGGGCAGGTCTTCCGCGCCCTGCCGGGCGGCGGGGCCGAGCTGGCGCAACTCAACCTGTCCCTGAAAGGCTGATCCGAAGATGCCCGACCGGCCGCGCATTCTCTTCTACGTCCAGCACCTTCTGGGAATCGGGCACCTGATGCGGGCCGGCACGCTCGCGCGCGCCCTGGAGGGGCAGGGATTCGAGACCACGCTCGTCTCCGGCGGCACCGACGTCCCCGGGTTCGACCACGGGGCCAGCCGGTTCGTGCAGCTCCCGCCGACCCGTGCAACGGACAAGTACTTCAAGGTGCTGGTGGACGAGAACGACCGGCAGATCGACGAAGCCTGGAAGGCGGGCCGCCGCGCCCGCTTGCTCGCGCTGGAGGACGAGCTGCGGCCCGACATCATCCTCATCGAGATGTACCCGTTCGGCCGGCGGCAGATGCGCTTCGAGATCGAGCCGCTTCTGGAGGCCGCCCGGGCGCGCGGCGAA
>JAEPNS010000296.1 GCA_017643325.1 Alphaproteobacteria bacterium
TCGATCGCGCAGATGACGTGCTATCCGGTCGAAAACCCGCACGAAACGGCGAGCCGGCGCATCGACTGAGCGGGCCGCGGCACCGCTGGACAGCCCCGGGAAAATCGGGAACACTCTGTCACAGAACAGCAACGGTCGAGCGTTCCGTCCATGAGTTCCGCGCATCACCTGCACCCGCAGAACCGCCAGCCCGGCCGGGTCACCTTCGACCGCAACGAACTTCGCATCCTGTTGAACGAGTACAGCCGCCGCGTCGCCGCGGGCGAATGGCGCGACTATGCGATCGATCTGCTGAAGGACCGCGCCGTGTTCTCGGTCTTCCGGCACACCGCCGAGCACCCGCTCTACTCGATCGAGAAGTTTCCCCGGCGCGGCAACCGGCCGGAACGATACGCCGTCTCGCGCGGCCCGCAGAAGATCAAGCAAGGCCAGAATCTCAACGATGTGCTCGGCGCGATCGAGCGGCGCCCGCGCCTTGTCGCGATCTGACGGTTCCGCGATCTGAAATCGGGTGAAATTCCCGGAAATTTCCAGCGAATTTCCAAAAACTAAAACTGAAACCGATCCGGGTTGCGCGCGGGCGCGATCCGCTCCAATTCTGTGGGGATTGTGCAAGGCGTGCACATCGGTCCCATGTGTGGCGGCAGGCCGCTCACGGGACCCGGAAGAACCCCAGGAGCGCGACATGGAGAGCATCGAGCGCATCGCGACCAGCCGGGAACCGCCCGCCCCGCCGATCCGGCGCGCGGCCGAGCGCGACCGCGCCGAGGAGACGGAGCGCGCGCCCGAGGCACCGGAGGCGCGCGCGCTGAAGCTGCCCGAACCCGAGGGGAACATCTTCCAGGCCCGGCTCAGCTACGACCCGGACGAAGCCGACGTGTTCGTGGAAATCCTCGACCCGACGACCGGCGAGGTGCTCCGCCGTCTGCCCGCCGAGCGCGCGGCGGATGATGCCGGCGGCGCCCGCGGCGCGGTTCTCGAC
Organism: Alphaproteobacteria bacterium; assembly: GCA_017643325.1. Lineage (GTDB taxonomy): Bacteria > Pseudomonadota > Alphaproteobacteria > UBA6615 > UBA6615 > JABJAG01. Next base: position 983 of record JAEPNS010000296.1, read on the forward strand.
CGCATGGCCTGACCCGCGTGATCCCGCCTTCCCCGACATCGGGGGCGAAGGCTAGGCTGTCGCGCATGTCCAGCAGCACGACAGGCGGGACCCGGCACCGCCGGATGCTCTCGGGCCTCGACCGGCTGATCGCCGACGGCGACACCGTCGCGCGGCTGGCCGACCGCCAGGTCGGCCTGCTCTCGAACCACGCCAGCAAGACCGCCGCCGGCCTGCCCGCGAGCCGGGCGCTCGACCGCCGCCTGCGCGAGGCCGGCGGGACCCGGCTGCAGCTCTTCTCCCCCGAACACGGCTTCGAGCTCGGCGCGGGCGCGGGCGAGACCGTCGGCCACGGGGCGGACCCGCTCACGGGCCTGCCGGTCGTGAGCCTGTACGGCGGCGCGGAGGACGACCAGGGCGCGCTCGACGACATCGACACGCTGGTGATCGACCTACGCGACGTGGGCGTGCGCTGCTACACTTACGCCGCGACCGCGGCCCGCGCGGCGCGTATGGCGCTCGAGCGCCACATCGAGGTGATCGTCTGCGACCGCGCGAACCCGCTCGGCCCCGCCGCGGAGGGGCCGCGCCCGGAGCCGGACCGCCGCTCGCTGCTGGCCTTCTTCGACGTACCGTTCATCCACGGCCACACCATCGGCGAACTGCTCGCGCGCCATGTCGCGCCGGCGGTGCACGAGGCGCCCTTCCTCGTCTATCCCGCCGACATCGTGCTCGACGCCGAGCTCGGCTGGACTCCGCCCTCGCCCGCCCTGGCGCACCCGGACGCGGTCGCCGCCTATGGCGGGCTGGTGCTGCTGGAGGCGACCAACGTCAGCGAGGGGCGCGGGAGCGCGCTGTCCTTCCGCAGCGTGTCGGCGCCGGGCCTCGACAACGCGGCGCTCGCGGACGCGATCAACGGCTGGCCGACCGGCTTCCGGGCGCGCGCGACGTCGGTGACGGGATCGCGCGCCCCCCACGGCGGCGCCGGGCTGCCCGGCGTCATGCTCTGGCCGCGCAAGGCCCAGCGCCAGTACCCGCTGATGCTCGGCGTGCACCTGCTCGCCTGGCTGCGCGACCATTATCCGGATTTCGACTGGCTGCCCGGCGCGGACGGCACCCCCGGCGGCGCCATCGACACGCTCTTCGGCCGCGGTGACTTGCGCGAAGCTCTCGAGCGCGGCGAACCCGCCGACCGGATCCTGGAGGCCTGGCTCTAGGCCCCGGACATCAGGAAAGGGCGATCTCCTCGCCCTCGACCACCACGGCGGCGATGCGTTCGTCCGGGTCGAGGATGACGAAATCCGCCCAGGCGCCGGGGGCGATGCGGCCGCGGTCGCGGCGGCCGATGAAGTCCGCCGGGTAGGTGGACAGGCGGCGGCTGACGTCGTCGACCTCCAGCCCGAGCGCGCGCAGCCGCACGAACGCGGCGTCCATGGTGAGCGCGCTGCCCGCGAGCGTGTCCTCGCCCAGGAAGACGCTGTCGCCGCGCTTGGTGACCGTGTGTTCGCCGAGCGGATACGCGCCGTCGGGCATGCCCGCGGCGGCCGTCGCGTCGGTCACGGCGAAGAGCCTCGGGACCGCGCGCAGCGCGGCGAGCAGCGCGCCGTCGGCCACATGCACCCCGTCGGGGATGATCGCCGCGTATTCGCTCCGGGCCAGTGCCGCGCCGGTCACGCCGGGGGCGCGGTGGTGCAGCGGCGACATGGCGTTGAACAGGTGAGTGAAGCCGGTCGCACCCGCGTCGAGCGCCGCGCAGGCGGTCTCGTAGTCCGTGTCGGTGTGGCCGATCTGGACCGCGATGCCGGCGGCCGCGAAGGCGCGGATCGCGTCCATCCCGCCCGCCACCTCCGGCGCGAGGGTCACCAGCTTCACGACGCCCGCTTCGCACACCTCCTGCACGAAGTCCGGCTCCGGGTCGCGCGCATGCGGCGGCTGCGCGCCGAGGCGTTCCGGGTTGATGTAGGGGCCCTCCATGTGGGCGCCGAGCACCCGGGCCTCGCCGTCGCCCCGGTCCTCGCGCGCCGCGTCGACCGCTGCGAGCGCCGCCTCCAGGTCCTCACGCGACGCGGTGACCGTCGCCGGCAGGAAGGACGTCGTGCCGTGGCGCGCGTGCAGGCGCGCGACGGTGCGCACGGCGTCGCCCGCCTCCATGATGTCCGCGCCGCCGCCGCCGGGCACGTGCAGGTCGACGAAGCCGGGAATGATGCGCGGCGCGTCCTCGCCTGCGTCCTCACCCGCCTCCTCCCCGGCCTCGATGGCGAGGACATGGGTGTCGTGCACCAGCGCGCCGGACACCCAGCCCTCGCTCGTCAGGATCCGGCCAACGCGGCGCTGCTCGCTCATCGGTTCTGCCACACGATCGTCTCGTCCGGCGCACGGCCCCGCGCCAGCATGAGGGCGCCTGCGATCGGGTCGGCCTGCGGCGCACGGATCCATGCGCGCAGCCGGTCCGGCAGGAACGGATCGAGAGGGTCGGCCAGACCGCCGACCAACGCAAGCGGCACGTTGCGCGCGGGGTCGAGCGCCTCGGCGAGGGCGTCGATCTCCCGCCCCGCCTGGGTGACGATGGCCAGCGCCGCGGCATCGCCGTTCCCCGCCCACTCGATCACCAGCGGGGCAAGCTCGGCGAAGCGCGCAGGCTCCGCGCCCCACAGCCAGGACAGCATGTCCTCGCGGGTCGCCCCGCAATGCGCCGCGACGGCGCGGTGCAGCTCGCCCGCCCGCTCGCGGTTTCGCAGGTCGAGCACCCGCACCGTCTCGGAGATGGCGCGCCGGCCGATCCAGGCCCCGCTGCCCTCGTCGCCCACCAGGAACCCCCAGCCGCCGACCAGGCGGCAGCGCCCCGCCGCCTCGATCCGGTAGCCCACGCTGCCGGTGCCGACGATCACGATCGCCCCCGGCGCACCGCCATGGGCCCCCAGCGCGGCGATGTAGGCGTCGGTCGACACGCGCAGGCTTGCCGCGCGGGGGGCGGCGTCGACGAACAGGCGCCGCTGCTCGGCATTGTTCGCACCCGCGAGCCCGACCCCGAACGCGATCGTCGCGAGATAGTCGCCGTCCAGCGAGATTGCCTGGGCGAGGTTCTCCAGCGCGGCGAGGATCACGTCCCACGCGTCGGTGCCGCGCACGGTCAGGCTCGTCGGCCCGCCGACGGTCAGGCCGAGCCGGCTCCCGGCGGCGTCGTACAGGGCAACCCGGGTATGGCTCGCGCCGCCGTCGACACAACAGTAGAGACTGGCGTTCATCTTCCTCTCACGCGGCC
>JAEPNS010000297.1 GCA_017643325.1 Alphaproteobacteria bacterium
TTACGCCGACGGCAACGGAAAGGATCTTGGGCACACGATCGAGTTCCGTTCGCAGCTTGAAATCGGTTACAGGTTCGATGACCGCTCCCGTCTTTCGTTTGCGGTCAGCCATATTTCGAACGCCAGCCTCGGCGACAGCAATCCGGGCACCGAGATTGCGACGATTTATTACCACATCCCGATCAACGACTGATCCGGGCGCCGCGCGACCATGAAGGGCGCGCTCGTCACGGGCGCGGCGCGGCGCATCGGCCGGGCCATCGCCACCTCTCTGGCCCGTGAAGGCTGGCATATCGCCGTTCACTACAATACGTCGTCCGCGCAAGCCGGCGACCTCGTCGCCGACATCGAGGCAGCCGGCGGCCAAGCAAGCGTCGTCCGGGCCGACCTGGCCGATCCTTCGGCCTGTATCCGCCTGATTGAGGATGCCGCGCAGCTTACCGGCGGGCTGGGATGCCTCGTGAACAACGCGTCGGCCTTCGTCGAGGATGATATCCGGACAGTGGAGGCGGCGGGCTTCGACTCGCTGATGGCGGTGAACCTGCGCGCGCCGGTACTCCTGTCAAAGGCCTTCGCCGCACAGGTTCCGCAGGGCGGGGAGGCGGTGATCGTGAACATCCTCGACCAGAAGCTCGACAATCCAAATCCCGACTTCCTCAGCTACACGCTATCGAAGTACGGCCTGGCGGGCCTGACCGAGATGCTCGCGATGGCGCTGGGCCCGTCCGTACGCGTGTGTGCGGTGTCGCCCGGCCTCACACTGCCGAGCGGCGAGCAGGCCGTGTCCCAGTTCGAGTCCGTGCATCGTCGCACACCGTTGGCGCGCGGCTCGGATCCCGACGATGTGGCAGATGCGGTCTGCTATCTGACGCGCGCGCGCGCGGTGACCGGCGAGACGATCCTCGTCGATGGCGGGCAGCATTTGGTTCCGAGTTCGCGGGACGTTATGTTCCTTGACCCGTCGCATGAAGAGGATTCCGGCGAATGAATGCGCCCGTGGCCGATCTGGCCGTTACCGACCCGGTCGAACAGCGCCTGCTCGAGCGAGTCTCCGAGGTCCGGAAGATCTTCTTCCGTAACCTCATGATCGATGCGCGCATGGGTGTGCATGATCACGAGCAGGGGCGCACGCAGCCGGTGCGCATCAACATTGTCCTCTACATGCACCAGGACACGGCGCCCAACACCGATTCCATCACGGAGGTTTTCAACTACGACCTCGTGCGGGACGGCGTGCTCGAGCTCGTCGGTGCCCGGCACATCAACCTGCAGGAAACGATGGTCGAGGAGATTGCCAACTTCGTGCTGGGCTTCGAACAGGTGCTCGCCGTGCGTGTTTCGACGGAGAAGACGGACGTGTATCCGGAATGCGATGGGGTTGGCTTCGAGCTGATCCGGGTGCGTCCGGACAACTGGGGGAAAGAAACATGAGCTTGGACTGGCCGACTGATCGCATCGACTACGAGCCCATTCACGGGCGCAAGCCGCTTCCGCTTCCGGAAGGCCGGAAGGTGGTGGTCTGGCCGTGCATCAACGTCGAGAACTGGGTCATCGACGCCCCGATGCCCCGCACTGTCGTGAACCCGCCGGGCGGTGTCGCGAAATCGGTGCCGGATATTCCCAACTGGGCCTGGCACGAGTACGGCCAGCGGGTCGGGTTCTGGCGGCTCAAGCGGATTTTCGATGAGTTCGGGGTCAGCGGCACCCTGGTGCTGAACGGTACCGTCTGCGACGAATATCCGCAGATCGTCGATGCCTGCCTGGAGTCCGGCTGGGACCTGTGCGGGCATGGCTGGATCCAGCGCGCCCTTCCGGCCGTCGAGGATCAGGAGGACATGATCCACAGGGTGTTCAAGAAGCTGAAGGACTATGCAGGCAAGCCGCCGAAAGGCTGGCTCGGACCGGCACTGGCGGAAACCCACGACACGGTCGACTGGCTCCACGACGCAGGCTTCGAGTACGTCGCGGACTGGGTGCTCGACGACCAGCCCGTCGATCTCCGCGTCAAGGGCGGGACGCTCGTGGGCCTGCCCTACACGCAGGAACTCAACGATCTTGCGATGCAGCTGATCCAGGGGCACCGCGCCCAGGAGTATGGCGACCGGGCGATCCGGGAGTTCGATCAGCTGATCGAGGATGCGACCGCCGAACCGGGATCGACCCGGATCATGTGCTTCACGCTGCATCCGTACATCATGGGGGTGCCCCACCGCGCACGGGAAATCCGGCGCATCCTCGAACATGTGTGCAATCGCGACGACACCTTCGTGTGGACCGGCGAGGAAATCCTCGACTGGTACAAGTCGGTTCGCGGCTGAAACGGGAAGGTCGGGCCGGATCGGGCTATCGGGGAACAGCCCCGACCCGGCCCCGCCGCTACCCGGCCTTGGGGGGAGATCGAGTCTCTTAAAAGGCCGTGTGCGGGTGAGCAGGTAAACGCACGCCTGCTCTGGTGATGCGTACGCGGCGGGTTCCGGACCGGATCACCGGCTCCACTGCATTTTGATCCGCGACGCACCGATGGGCGTAGCAACACCGGGTAACAACCGGATACATCGATGGCCGAAAAGAAAATCTGGATCACGGGCGCGAGCCGTGGGATCGGCGCCGAGGTCGCGCGTCAGCTGGCGCGCGCGGGCTGGACGGTGGCGGTCAGTGCGCGCAGCGACGATGAACTGGCCGAGCTGGTTGGCGAGGCGAACGCGCTCAACGGTGAGATTCATGCCTATCCGCTCGACATTACGGACGCGGAAGCCTGCGTGCGGGTGTTCGCCGATATCGAGGGCGCGCACGGTCCGCTCGACACCGTCCTCCTGAACGCCGGGACCCACGAGCCGATCGACGGCACCGCCTTTTCGGTCGAACCCGTGCGGAAACTGGTCGAGATCAACCTAATGGGGACGGTGCACTGCCTCGCCCCGGTCATCGAACGCTTTGTGGCGCGGACGTCGGGCAAGATCGCTGTCGTGTCGTCAGTGGCCGGGTACCGCGGCCTTCCGACATCGAGCGGCTACGGAGCCACGAAAGCCGGGTTGATCAACATGTGTGAAGCGTTGCGACCGGAACTCGAAATGGCCGGCGTGACGATCTGCTGCGTCACTCCCGGTTTCGTCCGGACACCGCTCACGGACAAGAACCCGTTTCCCATGCCCTTCTTGATGGAGGTCGAGGACGCGGCCGCGCGGATCGTGCGCGGGCTGGAACGCGACGCATTTGAGATCACGTTCCCGCGCCGGTTCACCTACATGCTGAAGGTGCTGAGAATGCTGCCCTATGCGCTTTACTTTGCGCTGACACGCCGGATCGTCCCGAAGGACGGCGAGACGTCCTAGCCGCCGGACGAGCCGTGTTCCAGGCGGAACTGGCCGACCGAGATATTCCCGGCACGAAAGCCCGCCTCGCAATAGCTGAGATAGTAGCGCCAGAGACGCCGGAACCGTTCGTCGAAGCCCATCTCGACAATATCTCCCCAGGCGCCCTCAAAGGCCTCGGCCCAGCGGCGCAGGGTTTCCGCATAATCGCGTCCGAACATGTCGCGATCGCTCACCCGCAGACCTGCCGCCCTCGCCGCCGCGGCGAACACGTCGTCGGACGGCAGCATGCCACCCGGAAACACACGCATTTGGATGAAGTCGGGGTTTCGGCGATAACTCTCGAACCGGCTTTCGGCGATCGTGATGACCTGGAGCGCGGCACGGCCGCCGGCGCGGAGGCGGTCGGCGACGACGCCGAAGAATGTCGGCCAGTATTTCTCGCCCACCGCCTCGAACATCTCGATAGACGCGATCTTGTCAAAGCTCCCGTCCACGTCGCGATAGTCCTGGAGGCGCACTTCGATCCGCTCGTCGAGGCCGGCTTCGGCGATGCGCTTGCGCGCCCACTCTGCCTGCGACGGTGAGACGGTCAGCGCGGTCACATGGCAGCCGCGCGTGCGTGCGGCGTGGATCGCGAAGCCGCCCCAGCCGCAGCCGATCTCTAGCACGCGGTCGCCGTGCTGAAGGTCCAACTGGTCCGCAAGGCGATCGAATTTCCGCGTCTGGGCTGTTTCCAGGCTTTCCGAGGGAGTCTCGAAACAGGCGGACGAATAGGTCATCGTCGGGTCGAGCCAGCGTGCGTAGAAGCTATTGCCCAGATCGTAATGTGCCGCGATGTTGCGGCGGCTGCCGGCGCGGGTGTTGGCGCGCCGTCGATGATAGAGGCGGGAC
>JAEPNS010000298.1 GCA_017643325.1 Alphaproteobacteria bacterium
AGCCGGCGTTCGCCCGGCAGGTCCGCGCGTGCGCCATAGCCCATGAGGCGGATGTGGCCGGCGATGTTGGCAGCGATCTCGGTGCCGCGCATCTCGGCCGTCTCGACAACATGGTCCCCGGTCCAAGCGGCCGACAGCGGCTCGTCGGAGGGCACCCGTGGGTGCTCGATCAGCAGAACGATGGCATGGGTGTGGGGCAGAGGGGTCGCACCTTCGCGCCAGGCGGTTTCCGGAATTTCACAGATGCCGACCTGGGCGGCGTCGAGGAAATAGGACGCGCCCTTGATATCGATGGCACAGCGGTCCGGGTCGTCCGTCCCGGGTGCGCGTTCCGGCGCGACGTCCCCGTCCGCAGCCCGCGCGAAGATGTCCCGGTAGTATCGCAGGGACTGGCCGAACTGCGGCCCGGCCGCGCGCGGTACGTCCGCGCCGCGCCGTGGACGGCCGACTTCCGTCACCGCGACGGCATCGTCCCGCGCGAGCACCTCGAGCGGAAAGGGACCCCAGTGATAGGGGCGGTTCCCGTTGCTCAGAAGCCGCATGGTTCGATCCTCCCTGGCACACCCGTCTTGCGCGCGGTGCGGGGCTCATATTCGCGATGAATGCTGTCCCGAACAACCTTCACTACGCGCCGCCAAGTTGGCACGCAGCTTGCAGTTTTTTCGTACATGATGGCGATTTTTTCACGAGACGGCCGCGGGGGCCGCGAGCTGGTTCCCTCCAGGCCGGTCACCGAGGCGGACCACGAAGAGATGCGCGGCTGGATCCAGACCCTGCGCAAAGAGTCCGCTGCGTTGCGTGTGCAGGCCAGGCACATGAACCAGGTCGCCGACGACGCCGACGCGCTCGCCGACCGGATCGAGAAAGTGTTGCGTGGCATCTGAACCGGTTTTTGGCACGGCCCTTGCTTCGTTGTTGTCAGGACACTTGAGTGAGTGGTGTCCTCCTCCCCCAAGAAGGCGGCGATCTTACCGGTCGTCGCCTTTCTTGGTCGGGGCGAAAGGGGCAGAAAGATATAAATGAATCAAATATTTATATCGTATTCTGAATCCTGTTTGTGCGCTCCGAGAGAGGGGGCGGCTGATCCCCTTGTGCAGATTGGAACATCGCAGTTTGCGACTCACCGGCCCAATCTGAAACGGCGGTCCCGGTTCAGAACGGCACACCACCGCCTATGCCGTGTCAGATTCTTCCCACTTGGCGCGTTTGCGATAGATCGTGGCGGGCGAGACCTCAAGATAGGTTGCCGCCATCCGGATGTTGCCGTCGCAAATCTCGATCGCATGTTCGATCGCGTCGCGCTCGATATCCTCAAGCGGTCGAATATCGTCGGGCGCACGCGGCAGTTCGCTCACCGGACCGGCCGGCGGGGCAGCCGTCACGGCGGTATTTTCGCCCGTTGTCGTGTCGCCCGATGCGACACCACCCGGCGCCAGCGTCGCAATTTGCGGCGGCAGGGCCGCAACGCCGATCTCACCGCCCTCGTTCATCACCACGATGTTGCGGATCACGTTCTGCAGCTCACGGACATTGCCCGGCCAGTCATACGCCACGATCGCGGCGGCTGCATCACGGCTGAAGCCGTCGAAATTCTTGCGTTCCTGCTTGGCGTAGTCCGCCAGGAAATGCTCTGCGAGGATCAGCGGGTCGTCGTCGCGCTCGCGCAGCGGCGGAACGGCGACGGGCACCACGTGGAGGCGGTAGAACAGGTCTTCGCGAAACTTGCCGTCGCGCACGTCCTGCTGCGGGTCGCGGTTTGTCGCACAGACGATGCGCGTGTTGACCCGGCGGGACTTGGTTTCGCCGACGCGCATGAACTCCTGCGACTGCAGGAAGCGCAGCAGCTTGACCTGAAGGTCGAGCTTCATCTCGCCGATCTCGTCGAGGAAGAGCGTCCCGCCGTCCGCGGCTTCCACGGCGCCGACGCGATCGCTTGTGGCGCCCGTGAAGGCGCCGCGCACATGCCCGAACAGCTCGCTTTCCATGAGTTCGTCGGGGATCGCACCACAGTTGATTGCGACAAGCTGGCCGCGCGAGCGGCGGCTGTACTGGTGGATGGCCTGGGCACACAACTCCTTGCCGGTGCCGCTTTCGCCGGTCAGAAACACGGTCGCGTCGCTCGGCGCGGCGGATTCCAGGATGCGGTAGAGATTCTGCATCGCCAGCGAGCGGCCGACGAAATTTCCGAAGGAGTCGCGATCGATCTTCTCACGGTACTCGGCGATGATTCCCGCAAGCTGAGCCGCCTCGATGGTGTTGGCGACCGTTACGCGAAGCCGGTCAGCGCTGAACGGCTTGACCAGGAAGTCTTTGGCCCCGGCCTGCATGGCGGACACCGCGATGCCGATGGACCCGTGTGCCGTGATGACCACAACCGGGATGGGAATCTCGTTTTCCTGCAGGTGCTGCAGGATCTCCATCCCGTTCATGTCTGGCAGTTCGAGGTCGAGCAGCAGCATGTCCGGCGAGCCGCCGGCAATCTCCTTCAGGCCCTCCGTCCCGGTCTCGACATGGGTGATGTCGTAGGGTTGCTGGCGCAGGTATTCCTGATAGGTGTGCGCCAGCGGGACGGTGTCCTCGACCAGGAGAATTTTCGGACGTGTGCTCATGTCGATGCTTCCGGACGACGCTTTCGTTGCCGCGAAGGATATGTGGAGGCATCGCGAGACGCGAACCGCCGTGAAGTGACCGGCGCCCGGCCGGTCGGAATGCATGAATACCCGAACAAACCGTGCTTATATAGGGTCTACGCGACACCTTGGCACAAACGCCTTGAATTTCAGGGCTTTCGTCGGCCAACGGGTGTGGCGCGATTCGGCCTGCACGCCGCGGCGATGTAGGGCAGAGGTTGGGAATGGACGCAGATCGACAGAGCGCTGGCGGCGCAGACCAGACCGGGCCGGTCCAGATCGCCCAGGCGAGCGATGGTGCGCCGGTAGAGCTTGCGCAGGCGCCCGTCCGGAACGCGGTCGGACAGATCAGCAGCCTCACCGGGTCGGTCACGGTCGTGCGCGCCGACGGGTCGCGCGCGGAGGTCGGTGCGGGGGCGCAGATTTTCGAGGGCGACCTCATCGTCACCGACACCGGCGCCGACGTGGAGGTCGAATTCGCCGACGGGACCAATGCATTCCTAGACCAGGAAGGGCGCTTGCTTGTCGAGCGCGTGACACCCGACGCGCCGCCGGATGAGAGCTCCGCCTTCTTCGTGGTGCTGGAAGGCTCGTTCGTGTTCACCGCACCTGACAAGATCGATGCCGGGGGCGGGCGGATCGACGTCCGCACGCCGGTGGCCACGATCAATGTCGAGCGGGGCCGTGTTGCGGGACGCGCGGCGCCGGAGGCCGAGCTCAACCTTTTCACGCTTGTCCGGAACTTCGACGGCTCGCTCGGCCGTGCGCTTGTCTCGACCACGGCGGGATCGGTCGCGCTATCGGGCGAGTTGCAGGCCGCCGAGGTATTCAGCCTCTTCCGGCCGCCGTCTGCCAACCAGACCACGCCGCAGCAAGTGATCGAGCTGATCGGCGCCAACACCTTCGACTATATCGAGGTCGGCCCCGGCGACGATGTCGTCAGCCAGGACGATCAGAACCCCGAACTCGTTCGTGTTGCCCAGAGCGACTTCCAGCAGACCGACGCAGGCCCCCCGCAGGGTCCGCTCGGTGCAGGGCTCGGCGTCGGGCCGGATGCGGGAACGGAAGGGACCGGAAACGGACTTCCCGGCTCGCGCAACACGGGATCGGGCGCGCCGGATCAGGGACAGGAGCAGGATCCGGGGACGCAGCCAGTTACCGGAAACAAGCCGATCGAGATTTCCGGCCCCGGAAGTTTCACGATGAACGACTCGGGGCAGAATTTCATCTACCTGTCCTCGCGTGGTGGCGCGGTTGATGTGACCGGCGGTGCGGGTGACGACACCATCACAATGCGCGGCGATGCCAACGCGACGAACAGTTTCAATGTCACCACCAACGGGCGCGACGTTGTTACCGATCTCGGCAATGGCAACACGCTCACCATGCGCAATGTCGAGACGCTGGAGCTGACGGCGGGCGGTCAGGGCGACTCCGTTTCGTTGACGAACCTCAACGGCACCGACATCACCAACAACACGGTGAGGTTCAACGGTGGTGCCGGGAACGACAGCTTCGACGGCGACGTCGCCGGGCGGCGGATCGTGGCGTCCGGGGGCGACGGTAAC
>JAEPNS010000299.1 GCA_017643325.1 Alphaproteobacteria bacterium
TGAGCTTCTTGGAGTTGTGGAACTTCGAATGGGTGGTCAGCCCGCCGCGCGCGGGGACGTATCCTTTCTGGTCGTGGGTGACGCGGATCGAGAGCTTGGTTTCCAGCGGCAGGTCGTGGAAGCGCTTCGCCGCGTCGTGCATCCCCTGGATCAGTTCCGGTTCCAGCCCGTGGTTCACGATACACAGGAAGCCGGTGCCCTCCCACACATCGCGCCACTGGCCGGCGATCTCCTCGACGGCCGTCATGTCGCCCTGTCGCGCCTTGCCGACGTCGATGACAGGCAGGGGGCGGTGCGGGGCGGAGCGGACGGACTGCGCGAATTCGGACTCGGTCGTGTCGTGGGCGAGAGACATGGGTTCCTCCTGTTGCTCCGACTATAGCAGGTCAGCCGGAGACCGTCGGCGCGATGACCAGCTGCACGAAGGTGACAACCAGTCCGATCAGGTAGAACGGCGCCAGCGCGCCGACAATGGTCGGAATCATCACCCGCAGGATCTGGTTTTTCGGCCGCGTCGGGTCGGTTTTCCGGAACGAACACCGCAGGACCGGGTAGGTCATGAACACCAGGAACATGAGGCCGATATTGGTGAACATCCCCCGGAAGAAGGCGGCCAGCGGCGGCGGGTTGTCGGGCCAGATCAGGAAGATGATCGCACCCGCACCGAAGATCCAGAACCCGATCGCATAGACGAGCAGCGCGACGCGGAACCCGCGGTCGCCGAGATAGACCTCGAGGAGAAAGCGCCAGAAGTCGGCGATCTGTCCCATCTCAATCCAGTTCGCACCAGACAGGGGTGTGGTCCGACGCTTTCTTCTTCGCCCGCGGGTCCTTGTCGATCTCGCATCCGGCGAGACGGTCCGCGGCCTGCGGCGACAGCAGCAGGTGGTCGATGCGGATGCCGTTGTCCTTCTGGAACGCGCCGCCCTGGTAGTCCCAGAAGGAGTAGACATGCGCCTCGGTGTGCAGGCTGCGCCACGCCTCGGTGTAGCCGAGGTTGAGGATCGTGCGGAACTTCGCGCGCGTCTCCGGCCGGAAGAGCGCGTCGTCGGCCCAGGCGGCGGGGTCGTGGACGTCCTCGTCGGCCGGGATCACGTTGTAGTCGCCGCCGAGCACCACCGGTTCCTCGCTCTTCAGCAAATCCGCCGCGTGGTCCGCCAGCTTGTCCATCCAGCCGAGCTTGTAGTCATACTTCTCGCCGGGCGCGGGGTTGCCGTTTGGCAGGTAGATCGAGGCGACGCGCACCCCGGCATTGTCGCCCGCATCGACCCAGGCCTCGATGTAGCGGGCCTGGTCGTCGCCGTCGTTCCCCGGCAGGCCGCGCACGACGTCGTCCAGCGGGTGCTTCGACAGGATCGCGACACCGTTGTAGCTCTTCTGGCCATGGACGGCGCAGTTGTAGCCGCGCTCCTCGATCTCCATCGCCGGGAAGCCGTCGTCGACGGTCTTGATCTCCTGCAGCAGCACCACGTCCGGCTCGGCGTCGTCGAGCCATTCGAGGACGTTGGGCAGGCGTGCCTTGATCGAGTTGACGTTCCAGGTGGCGATTTTCATAGCCGGAGTTATGCCCGATTGCGCCCGCGCTGCAAACGCTCGTAGGGAAGGGCGCACGATCGCAGTGCCCACCTCGCTCGTCATTCCTGCGAAAGCAGGAATCCATTACCGCCGATGCCCGACGGGGTAACCGCCTGCGTTAATGGACCCCTGCCTTCGCAGGGGTGACGAAGGGAGGGTGTGTCGGATGGGGCATGACCTCATTCCGTGCCTCACCGAACTTGCACCCGTCATATCCCCGGCCCACGATGTCGCCATGACAGGCAAGCCCATCATCGAGGACGCGGTCGCCATCGTACCGGTGCGCGATGTTCCGGTGACGGTCGATTTCTACGCCGATGTTCTCGGCTTCGAGCGCCGCTTCACGGCGGACGACAGGAGCTTCGCGATCGTCGTCCACGGCGAGGCGGCGATCCATTTCGTCGCCACCGACGACCCCGATGCGCTGAAGGCGACCGCCAACAACATCTCGGTCTATCTGTGGGTGCGCGGGATCGACGCGCTCTACGAAAGCCTTCGGCCCGCGCTGGACCCGTTGCCGGACGGGCGCGTGCGGGCGCCGTTCGACCAGCCCTACGGTATGCGCGAGTTCCATGTGAAGGACCCGGACGGGTGCCTGCTGCTGTTCGGGGAGGAGCGGTCCTAGTAGACCGAGAAGGACGACCCGCAGCCGCAGGACGAGGTCGCGTTCGGGTTCTCAAGCGTGAAGTGGCTGCCGCCGAGGGACTCGACGTAGTTGAGAACCGCTCCGTCGATGAATTCGAGGGAGGCTGCGTCGACCACAACCTTGACACCGTCTGTCTCGAAGGTGTGGTCGTCGTCGTTGGCGCTGTCGTCGAAGTCGAAAGCGTAGGTGAAGCCCGAGCAGCCGCCGCCGTTGACCGTGATGCGCAGCATCTGGTCCGCACCGCCCTCGGCCGCGATCAGCCCGGACAGCTTTGCGACGGCGCTTTCGCTCAGGCCGACACCCGCGGGGGTGCCGGAGTCGCCTGAATTAGTCGTGGTTTCGGTCATCGACGCTTCGTTCCTTCAATGCCCTCAGCTATTTAGTCATAGTCGGGCAATTGTCAAATTTACGTTGCATTCGGGCGGCGCGCACGTACCTTGCGCGCAATGTCCGCTTCCCCCGCAGAACTGAAGCTCACCCCGGCCGGACCGGAGTACGGGCCCGTGCTGGCGCCCTATGCGTGCGACCCGCTGGCGACGCGCGGGCGCTTTCACGACGAGCCGGAAAGCGGCTACCGCAGCTGCTACCAGCGCGACCGGGACCGGATCATCCACTCCAGCGCCTTCCGCCGCCTGAAGCACAAGACGCAGGTGTTCGTGTATCACGAGGGCGACTATTACCGGACCCGGCTGACCCATTCGCTGGAGGTCGCCCAGATCGCGCGGACCGTGGCGCGCGCGCTGGGGCTGAACGAGGACCTGGCCGAAGCGCTGGCGCTGGCCCATGACTTCGGGCACACGCCTTTCGGCCACGCGGGCGAAGACGCGCTTGATGCCGCGATGGCGCCGTTCGGGGGCTTCGACCACAACGCCCAGACGCTGCGCATCCTCACCAAGCTGGAGGAGCGCTACCCGACCTTCGACGGGCTGAACCTGACCTGGGAGACGCTGGAGGGCGTGGTCAAGCACAACGGGCCGCTCACCGGGCACTACGCGATCTCGGAGCGCGCCATTCCCGCCGCCATCGCGGAGTATGTGGCCGATCACGACCTCGAACTCGACACATACGCCTCGGCCGAAGCCCAGGTGGCGGCACTTTCCGACGATATCGCCTACAACAGCCATGACATCGACGACGGGCTGCGTGCGGGACTGTTTGACCTGTCCGACCTCAAGGAACTGCCGCTGGTCGGCCCGGCCTTCGCCGCGGTCGAGGCCGAGTACGGCGGTCTGGACCGCCCGCGCTTCATCCACGCCGGAATCAGCCAGATCATCGGCGCGATGGTCGCCGACGTGCAGGCGGAAACCCGGCAACGACTGGCCGAAGCCGATGTCGGCTCGCCCGAGGCGGTCCGCGCGCTCGACCATGCCGTCGTGGGGTTCTCGGACGAAGTGCGCGAGGCGGACAGGGCGGTCAAGGCGTTCCTGTACGAGAACATGTACCGCCACCACCGCGTGAACCGGATGACGTCGAAGGCGCGGCGCGTGGTCTCCGAGATGTTCGACCTGCTGTTCCACGAGCCGGAGCTGCTGCCGACCGCATGGCGGGCGCGGGCGCAGGAAAAGGACGAACACGGGCGCGCACGCGTGATCGCCGACTACATCGCCGGCATGACCGACCGCTACGCGCTGGAACTGCACCGGAAGCTGTTTGACCCGGAAGTGCTTTAATGAATGTTTTCAGCGCCTTCAAGGCGAATATTGAAAAAGAAATTGAGATTCTGGTCGCCGACGGTGACCTCCCGGAAGGCCTCGATGCGTCGCGCCTGTCGGTCGAACTGCCGCGCGACGCGGAGCATGGCGATCTCGCGACCAACGCCGCCATGGTTCTGGCCAAGCCGGCCGGGATGAAGCCGCGCGACCTGGCGGAAAGGATTGCGGCGCGCCTCGAGCGTTACGATTCCGTCGACAGTGTCGAGGTCGCAGGGCCCGGGTTTATCAACCTGCGCCTGTCGGACGGTTTCTGGCGTCAGC
>JAEPNS010000029.1:0-3079 GCA_017643325.1 Alphaproteobacteria bacterium
CGCCGCACAGAGCGACGCCTATGTTGTCATCGAAGCCGGGAATCTGACCGCGCGGTCCTCTCTCCGCAAACTTTGTGAGTCGCGGTCCGATGCCGTGGCCCTTCCGTGCTACCCGGATGACGAAGAAGGCAGGGCCCGCATGGCCAGGGGCATGCTCCAGGAAGCCAGTATTCGCATCGCACCCGAAGCCTTGCGGACCCTCGCCGAATTCCTGGGTGACGACCGCCAGATGAACCGCCGGGAGGTTGAGAAACTCATCCTGTTTGCGGGCGAGGCCGGCGAAGTCAGCGAAGACGATGTCATCGCCTGCGTCGGGGATTCGGGTACGACGTCGTTGGATGAAACAGTCCTGGCAGCCGCGGACGGCAATATTGGCAACCTGGACCTGGCGCTGGAGCGGTTCTGGTCGGATGGAGGCGAACCGATCTCGCTGGTCCGCGCAACCCAGCGCCACTTCCAGCGTATGCATAGGGTTTCCGGCCTTATGGATAGGGGGGAAGCCTACGAATCAGCCTCGAAGCGGCTCCGCCCGCCGGTATTCTGGAAGGTGGCGGGACGCTTCCAGAACCAGTGCCGCACATGGCCGCTTCACCGGATCGAGTTGGCGCTCGACCGATTGACCGAAGCGGAGCTCGCGCTCAAGACGACGGGCACCCCGGCGCGGGCCGCGTGCGGGCGCACGCTCTACGCCATCGCAAGCATGCAGCGCAGCCGTCGCGCCTGACAGTCAGGCCTTGAACGGAAAGCTGTCCTTCGGCCCGCCCGTGATCGGGGCCGGTGAGGTGTCTTTACCTGTGTCGGCATCTTTCTGAGCCACGGACCCGGGCGACTGGTTCAGGCGGCGCAGGACGTCGTCCAGTTGTTCCAGGTTCCGGAACTCGATGGACAGCGTTCCGCGCCCTGAATCTTCTCCGCCTTTCAGGTCGATCGCGACCTTCAGACCGATCGCATCCGAGACATCCCGCTCGAGCGCGATGGTATCGGCGCTCTTTGCGGGTGTTTTTTTTGATTTGCGCGGGCCGGTCGTCGAACCGGAAACCCGCTTTTCGATATCGCGGACCGTCAGTCCTCCGCTCACAATATCGCGCGCCATCTGGACGGCATCCTCTCGCCCGACGAGCGCACGGGCGTGGCCGGCCGTCAACGCCCCGCTGTCGACCATGTCGCGGACCTCGGTGGGCAATGTCAGGAGTCGAAGCGTGTTTGCGACATGGCTCCGGCTCTTGCCGACCACCTTGGCCAGGGCGTCCTGAGTATGTGAAAACTCGTCAATCAGCCGTTGGTAGGCTTCGCCCTCCTCGATCGCGGACAGATCCTCGCGCTGGATGTTTTCGATCAGCGCGATTTCAAGCGCTTCCTGATCGTTCAGTTCGCGAATGATAACGGGGACATTGTGCAGCTGGGCTCGCTGCGCGGCTCGCCAGCGCCGCTCACCGGCGATGATCTCATACCGCTCGGCTTCAACGGGATCCCGGCGAACCAGGATTGGCTGGATAATGCCCTTGTTGCGCACCGACTCGACAAGGGCCTTCATCTCTTCGTCGTCGAAATTGGTGCGTGGCTGGTATTTCCCGGGGTGAAGCTGTTCGATTGGAAGTTCGCGCTGGGGGCGAGCGCGATCGAGTTCTTCGTAATCGTTCTCGTCGTCTCCGAGCAGTGCAGAAAGGCCGCGTCCGAGGCGGCGGCGGGCGTTGGGGTCGTTCATTCCGCAGCCTCCCCGACAGGAGAGGCCCCTTCACGGCGCAGCATCTCCGCTGCGAGCCTCGCATAGGCCTGCGCTCCCGCACACGCAAGATCGTAGACCAGTGCCGGCTTGCCGAACGACGGCGCTTCCGAAAGTCGGACATTGCGCGGAATGACCGTGCGGTAAACGCGGTCGCCGAAGTAACTTCGGACATCCGCCTCGACCGAACGGCAGAGATTGTTCCGGCCGTCGTGCATCGTCAGCACGATCCCCTGGATATCGAGATCCTCGTTGTAGGCGCGCCGCACACGTTCGATGGACTTCATCAGCCGGGTCAGCCCCTCGAGGGCGAAATACTCACACTGGAGTGGAACCAGCACGGAGTCGGCCGCGACCAGCGCGTTGATCGTCAGGAGGCCGAGTGCCGGCGGACAGTCGATCAGGATATAGTCATACCGGCCGAGTACCGGTCCGAGGACATCCCTGAGACGGGATTCGCGCTGATCCAGATCGATCAGCTCGATCTCCGCCCCTGCGAGGTCGGCCGAGGCCGGGATCACGTCGAGACCGGGAATCTCAGTGTGACAGACAGCGCCCGAAAGATCGGCGCCTCCGATCAGCACGTCATACACATCTGTTTCATATTCTGAAACACCGAGGCCGGTGGACGCGTTGCCCTGGGGATCGAGGTCGACCACCAAGGCCCGTTGACCGCACGCCGCAAGCCCGGTCGCCAGGTTGATGGCCGTGGTCGTCTTGCCGACCCCGCCTTTCTGGTTGGCAACAGCGATGGTCCGCGATCCCCCGCGTGCCGGCAGCCGTCGATCGAGCGGAACCGCAGATGCGGTCTCCGTTCCAATATCCCGGTTGAATTCAGACACGTTCCACGTTCCTTATTTCAAGAACAACACCGCGCGGATCCGCCGCGCTCGGGAATCTCTCGACATCCATCCGCCAGCTCGTGCGGGCGTCCGTAAGTTCGTCCTCGACCCGCTCGCCCTTCAGGAACACGCAGATGCCGCCACTGCGCAGCAATGGGGTCGCCAGTTCGAGCAGCTTGCCGACAGGCGCCAATGCCCTGGCCAGAATGACGGCAAATCCGTCCGGTTCATTCATGTCTTCCAAGCGGCCTTCGCGCACACTTGCCGGCGCGCTCGTGACCCGGCGTGCTTCTCTCAGAAAGGCACATTTGCGACTGTCAGATTCCGCCAGGACCACCGGCGCCCCCTTTAGAATCGACACGACGAGACCCGGAAATCCGGCGCCACTGCCCATATCGAGCGTGGGCGTATCTGCATCGACCCATGGGGCGACCTGCAGCGAGTCAAGGAAATGCCGCCGCCAGACATCTGTGATCGACTCGCGAGAGACGAGATTGATGCGCGCCTGCCAACG
>JAEPNS010000029.1:3089-16367 GCA_017643325.1 Alphaproteobacteria bacterium
GAAGCGCTTCGTAGGCCTCAAGTCGGATCATTGTTTCACGTGAAACACCGGCGGTACGACCAAATTCCTCAGCCGTCATATGACCTGTTTGGATCATGTAATCCCTATAACAGGCCATGGCGCCGGGGCCAACCACAATATGTTGTGGATCAGGCCGCCGATGCGCGGTTTTTGTCTCGCTTTTTTACATGCCGCAGGAGTACGACCAGGGCCGCCGGTGTCATACCCGGAATCCGCCCTGCCTGACCGAGCGTTTCAGGCTTCTGGCGCACAAGCTTCTGTCGCGCCTCGTTGGAAAGGCCGGGTATGCGGGCGTAGTCGAGGTCCGGGGGCAAGACGAGCGCCTCGTCACGGCGATAGGCCTCGACGTCAGCGGCCTGGCGCTCCAGGTAATGGGCATACTTGGCCTCGATCTCAATTGTCTGACGCACAGATGGCTCGATCGCCCCGAGCTCAGGCCAGACCCTGGAAATGCGATCAAACGATACGCCCGGATAGCTCAACAGCTCAAAGGCCGTACGACGCACTCCGTCCCGATTGATCTGGATGCCCTCCTCCGCGAGCCGGTCGGGCGTCGCTTCCAGCATCCCCAATACTTCCAAGCCTTTTTGCAGACGCGCGGACACGTCTGAAAAGGCACGCATGCGCTCGGACCCGACCAGCCCCAGTTTGTGCCCCAGTTCCGTCAGCCGGCGGTCGGCGTTGTCGGCACGCAGCAACAACCGGAATTCCGCGCGAGAGGTGAACATACGGTACGGCTCGTCGGCCCCGCGTGTGACGAGGTCGTCGATCATGACGCCGATATACGAAGTCGCGCGATCGGGCTCGAACCGCGCGGAATCCCCGGACGCGAGCTTGGCGGCATTGGTGCCCGCCACGAGGCCCTGTCCTGCCGCCTCTTCGTAGCCGGTTGTGCCATTGATCTGGCCCGCCAGAAAAAGGCCTGGAATCCTGCGGGTTTCGAGAGTTCTCCCGAGTTCCCGGGGATCCACGAAATCATACTCGATCGCATAGCCCGGCTGGAGTACCGCTGCATTTTCCAGCCCAGGAATCGCGCGCAGCATGGCGCGCTGTACGTCCTCCGGCAAGGACGTCGAGATGCCGTTCGGATAAACCGTATGGTCGTCGAGGCCTTCCGGCTCGAGAAAGATCTGGTGGCTGTCCCGATCCGCAAACCGAACCACCTTGTCCTCGATCGACGGGCAGTAACGCGGCCCCCCACTCTCGATCTGGCCCGAATAGATCGGTGCACGATCCAGATTGGCGCGGATCACCTCATGAACGGCATGGCCGGTATGGGTGATAAAGCAATCGATCTGCGGTGTCGTGATGCGATCGGTCAAATAAGAGAAGGGAACCGGCGGATCGTCTCCGGGCTGACGGTCGAGGCCCGTCCAATCGATCGTTCGCCCGTCCAGCCGCGGCGGAGTGCCGGTTTTCAGACGTCCCAGCGCGAACCTGTTCCGGCCGAGTGTCTTCGCCAGGCCAACCGACGGCGCCTCGCCCATGCGTCCCGCCGCGACCTGTTTCTCCCCTATGTGGATGACCCCACGCAAGAATGTTCCTGTGGTCAGGACAACGGCACCACACAAGACTTTCCGACCGTCATTCAGGACGACGCCGGTCACACCACCGCTTTTCGACAGCAGCAGGTCCTCGACAGCCGCCTCCACGACTGTAAGGTTCCCCTGCTCCGCCAGAATCGTCTGCACGGCGGTACGGTAGAGCTTTCGATCGGCCTGCGCTCTCGGTCCCCAGACAGCCGGGCCCTTGCTCTTGTTGAGCATGCGAAATTGAATCCCCGCCCGGTCGATGGCCCTTGCCATGACGCCGTCCAGGGCATCGATCTCGCGAACAAGGTGGCCCTTTCCGAGGCCGCCGATCGCAGGGTTACAGGACATTTCGCCGATCGTCGTGGCCGTGTGCGTGATCAGCGCTGTAATCGCCCCGACACGGGCAGACGCCGCCGCCGCTTCGCAGCCGGCATGCCCGCCGCCGATCACCACGACATCATATCTGTCCGTAACGTCGACCATCGCGCGGCTATTTACGGCCATTGGTCCCCGCAGTCAAAGCAAACCCGCCGATCGGATGTTTCACGTGAAACATTCGCTATTTGCCGATGCAGAAATCCCGGAAAACCGCGTCGAGCATCTCGTCCACATCGACCCTTCCCGTAATTCGGCCAAGTGCATGGACCGCCACACGCAGGTCCTCTGCCGCCAACTCTGGCAATTCCGCCTGCTCGAACCGTTCGAGCGCGACGATCACTTCAGCCAGTGCAGACCTATGACGTTCACGTGTCGGCACGACTCCTTCGACACCGGACAGACACTTCGCAATCCGGTCCGCCAGGTCTGCCTCGAGTTCGTCCAGCCCTGCACCTGTTACGGAGGAAACGTGGTAGTGGACCGGTATCCCGCCTATTTCCGAAAATCTTGAGCCGATGATATCCAACTTGCTCGCCACCACAAAGGTCGACGCATCGATCACCGCGGATACGTTATCGGGTACATCCGGTTCCGTCGGGTCCAGCACCACAAGCTTTACCAGTGCGCTCTCGGCCCGCGCGCGCGCGCGCCGGACACCCTCGATTTCCGCGGTATCCGACGCTTGGCGGAGCCCAGCAGTGTCCTGGATCGTGACCGGATACCCTCCGAGGTTCATCTGGACTTCGACGACATCTCGCGTTGTGCCGGCCTCGGAGGACACGATCGCCACGTCGCGCCGGGCCAACGCATTCAAAAGACTCGATTTCCCGACATTCGGCGCACCCAGTATCGCTACCGGGGCCCCGGTGCGTATGACCATACCCTGTAGTGCTGTATGACTATGATCTATAATTTGTTGTTTTAATTCATTTATATTAATCACTACCCGCTCATAAAGTCCGTCCGGTAGTTCTTCGTCCGAGAAGTCTATTTCCGCCTCGGCATGGGCCATGAATCCCACCAGCTCGGCGCGCCAGCGGTCGTACAGCGCTCCGAGACCGCCGTCATACTGAAGCAGGGCCTGCGATCTCTGGGCGTAGGTCCTCGCCGCGATGAGGTCCGCGAGAGCCTCGGCCTGGGTGAGATCCAGTTTTCCATTTTCAAACGCCCTCCGGGTGAACTCGCCGGGCTCGGCCATGCGCGCCAGTCCGGACGACGCGATGGCATCGAAGACGGCCGACAGAACCGCCTCGCCGCCATGCACGTGCAGTTCAACGACATTCTCTCCGGTGAAACTCTGCGGGCCGGGAAAGCGCAGGAGCAGCGCGCGATCCACCAGTTCCCCCGAGTCTGGATGCTGCAGACTGCGCAGCGCGGCATACCGCGGCGCCGGAAGATCTCCGACCCCGAGAGCTCTCAGGATGTTGTCGGATTCCGGCCCGGATATGCGCACGACCGCAACACCGGCCATCCCGGCGCCGCTCGAAAGCGCAAAGATCGTATCCTGAAAACCCAAGATGCCGGGCCCGAAACGACTACTTCTTGTCGCCGGCACCCATGTCAGGCATGCCGGCCCAGAACGCCTTCTGAAACTGGTCCCAGGCCTCGGTCCCGCTCAGCGCGCCGCCCGACATCCACGACTGGAACAGCGTCTGGGGATCCATGGCTTCCATGGCCTCAAGAGTGCGGCGCTTCCACTCGTCGACGATCGCCTGCTGTGCGTCTGCGACCGGGGGCAACCCCATGAACGCGCGCGCTTCCTCCGGCGTGCAGTCGACATTGATCGTGACCTTCATCTGAGTTGCTCCTCGCTCTTGCCAAATCGCCACACGCACCGACGTTACGGAAAGTCGCACCACAAGGACCGAGCCGGACCCCGCGCCTATGACCCGCAACATGCTGGCAGACGAGACCAGCCCCTATCTTCTGCAACACGCCGACAATCCCGTCCACTGGTATCCGTGGGGACCGGAAGCGCTGGCGCGCGCGAAGATCGAGGACAAGCCGGTTCTCCTGTCGGTCGGATACGCCGCCTGCCACTGGTGCCATGTCATGGCCCATGAGAGCTTCGAGGATCCCGCAACAGCCGCGGTCATGAACCGCCTGTTCGTCAATATCAAGGTCGACAGGGAAGAGCGGCCGGACCTCGACGCGATCTACCAGTCGGCACTGGCCCTTATGGGCGAGGCCGGCGGATGGCCACTGACGATGTTCTGCACGCCGGACGGCAAGCCCTTCTGGGGCGGTACCTACTTCCCTCCGCGCGCCGGCTACGGCCGGCCGGGATTCCCGGACCTGCTCGAACACATCGACCGCATCTATCGGACCGAAGGCGACAAGGTCGCGACCAACACGGAAGGCATCGTGCGGGCGATCGACGATTTGGCCCGCGCGCAGCCGGGAGACATCCCCGGACCGGCAAAGCTTGCGGGTCTCGCCCGGTCACTCGCGGCCGAGGTCGACAGCCGCAATGGCGGCTTCGGGTCGGCAACAAAATTCCCGCACGTAAGCGCGCTGAAATTCCTGTGGGCGTACGGAGATGGCGAAGTGCGCGAGGCCGTTTTGCTGACGCTGGACCGGATGGCGCAGGGCGGAATCTACGACCACCTTGGCGGCGGCTTCGCGCGATACTCGACGGACGCGGCGTGGCTCGCACCACATTTCGAGAAGATGCTCTACGACAACGCCCAGTTCATCGACATCTACACGACAGTGTGGCGGAGCACGCGACATCCTCTCTACGAAGCCCGTGTGCGTGAAACCGTCGGTTGGCTCCTGCGCGAGATGGCTCACCCGGACGGGGGATTCTATTCCTCACTCGATGCCGACACTGAGGGTGTCGAGGGCAGGTTCTATGTATGGAACAGTAATCAAATCAATGACTTACTGCGTGACGGGTTTGACCTTTTTGCACATCATTACGACGTCCGCGAAGAGGGAAACTGGGACGGCCACACGATCCTGAACCGCCTGCGGTCGCCCGGGATCGGTGATGACGACACGGAACAACGCCTCGCCGACATGCGCGCCATCCTGTTCACGGCGCGCGCAGACCGGGTCCGCCCCGGCCTCGATGACAAAATTCTCACCGACTGGAACGCCCTGACGATCGCCGCCCTCGTCGAAGCCGCAATGGTTTTCAGGGAATCGGCATGGCTCGAGGCAGCCCGTCGGGCCTACGCCTTCGTGCGGGAGCGGCTCTGGGTCGACGAGCCGACGGGTGGCATGACACTGCTGCACAGTTGGCGCGACGGCAGCGCGCGGCATATGGCGACCATCGATGACCATGCCGCCCTGGCCCGCGCTGCCATCGCGCTGTTCGAAGCCACGGGCACGGGAGACTACCTGGACGACGCATCGGCACTCGCCGCGCGCCTTCACGCGAACTTCGCCGGCAACGACGGTGCGTTCTATTTCACGGATATCGACGCGCAGGACGTGATCGTCCGCACCCGGACAGGCTTCGATAATCCGACGCCCTCCGGCAACGGGCTTGCGGCCGACGTGCTCGGGCGCCTGTACCTGCTCACCGGGGACGCGCGCCACCGGTCGGGCGCCGAAGCTGTCATCCGGGTATTCGCAGGCGAACACGAACAGCACCCCATCGGTTACGGCACCCTGCTCCTCGCGGCCGGTCAGATCAACGGCGCGCTCCAGGTCACAGTGGTCGGCGAACCCGACGACCCGGATACACAAGAGCTCCTGGACACGGCCTGGCGGTCCGCGCCCGTACAGCGGACGATCTCGTGCCTGGCACCCGGAGCCCCCCTGCATGCCGCGCACCCGGCCGGCGGCAAGATCAACGCAGCCAAACACCCTGTTGCCTTCGTCTGCCGTGGGCCGGTCTGTTCGCTGCCGTTGTATGATGGCGCGGCACTTGCGCTGGAGCTCTCCTGATGACCGAAACAGCCACGTTCGAATCACCCGTCGGCCGGCTCACTCTGCATGCCGAGGACGGCGCCATCGTCGCGCTCGACTGGACCGACGCACCCGTTTCGGCCCCGGTGGTGCCGGTCCTGCGCGAGGCCGGCGAACAGCTCGCCGCGTATTTTGCGGGACACCTGCGGGACTTCGACCTGCCGCTGTCGCCGGCGGGAACCTCGCACCAGAAACAGGTCTGGCAGGAGATGTCGCGAATCCCCTATGGCGCCCTTGCGACCTACGGGGACCTTGCCACGAGCATCGGGTCCTCGGCCCGGGCCGTGGGCACGGCCTGCGGCCGCAACCCGATCCCGGTCATCGTCCCGTGCCACCGCGTCGTCGCGGCGGGCGGGCGCATCGGCGGGTATTCGGGGCGGGGCGGGCGCGACACCAAGCGCACCCTTCTGGCGCTGGAAGGCAGCGCACCGGACGGGGACCTGCTTGATGCCAACAGGGGCGACCGATAGGCTCGCGGCCAACGACAACGCATCCGAATTCCAGGGGGAACGAGACATGGTCCATGCAATCCGGTTCCACGAGCCCGGCGGGCCCGAAGTGATGAAATGGGAAGAAGTGGAGGTCGGGGATCCGGGTCCCGGCGAAATCCGCGTAAAGCAGACGGCCGCCGGCCTCAATTTCATCGATATCTACCTGCGCTCCGGGGCCCGGCCTGTCCCGATGCCTAACGGGCTCGGCCTCGAGGGCGCCGGCGAAATCGTCGCGGTGGGCGAGGGTGTCGACGATCTCTCGGTCGGGGACCGGGTCGGTTATGCCGACATGCCGCTGGGGGCCTACGCCGAGGAGCGGGTTATGCCCGCAAAGATCGCCGTGAAACTGCCCGACGATATCTCCGACGAACAGGCTGCGGCCATGATGCTCAAGGGCATGACGGTCCAGTTCCTGATCAAGTCCTGCTATCCCGTTGCACGGGGCCAGACCGTGCTCTGGCACGCCGCGGCGGGCGGTGTCGGCCTCATTGCCTGCCAGTGGCTGAACCACCTGGGCGTGACCGTGATCGGGACCGTGGGAAGCGAGGAGAAGGCCGAACTCGCGAAGGCCCATGGCTGCCACCACACGATTAACTACAAGGACGAGGATTTCGTCGAGCGCGTGAAGGACATCACCGACGGCAGGGGTGTCCCGGTCGTTTACGACGCGACGGGCAAGGATACGCTGCGCGGCTCGATGGAGTGCCTGCAACGCCGCGGCTACCTGGTCAGCTTCGGCAACGCATCCGGCGCGCCGGAGCCGATCGAACTCTCCGAGCTCTCGGCGCACGGCTCGATCTACGCCGCGCGGCCGATGCTTTTCGACTTCACGGCCGAACGGCAGGAACTGCTCGACTGCGCGAACGACCTGTTCGAGGTGGTCTCGTCAGGCGCGGTGAAGATCGAGATCAACCAGCGCTACCCCTTGTCCGAGACGGTCCAGGCCCACAAGGACCTGGCCGAACGCAAGACGACGGGCTCGACGATCCTGATGGCATAGGAGCGTCAGCCCCGGCCCGCGCCGCCGAGCACGAACGCCCCGTAGACCGACGGCGGGTAGCCCGCATCGCGCAGGCGGTCGCGGGCGAGGAGCCAGCCTCCGGCATAGTCGCCGTGGCGCGCGCGCTCGTGGAACGCTTCCATGTAGAGCTGCGTCGGCGCGTCCTCGACCGGCCAGAGGCTGTTCACCACCGAGACGGCGCCACCGAGATAGAAACTGCGCGCCAGCCCGAGAAAGTCGTCGCCCGCTTCGAGCCGGCCCAGCCCGGTTTCGCACGCGGAGAGCACCACCAGTTTTGCGGACAGGGGCTTCTCGAACAGCTCCGCTGCCGTCAGGCGGTCCGCGCGCTCGGCGTCCGGATCAGCAAGGAACAGCGCCGATTCCATGGGGTCGTAAGGATTGAACGTGCCGTGGGTCGCGAGATGCAGCACGTCGACACCCCCCTTTACGGAACGGCGCAATGCCGATTCCGTCGCGTCCGCGCCGATGAGGCTCGTGACACGGTACGCCTTTCCGACGGACACGGCCTCGCGTCGGGCACCGGGGAGTTGCGGCAATTCTCCCCTCAGATCCGGGTCGCCGAGCACCGCGGCCGGCAACGGGCCGCGCCCACCGCTCGCCCCGCGCGCGATCCAGCCACCGGTGGGCAACACCACGACGGGTGATTTCCCGTCCAGCACGCCCCAGGGGAGGAAATAGAGGCTGCCGCGCGGCACCACGTAAAGCGTCCCCGTAGTGCCCCATCCGGAGAGGTCGAGGCCGCGTCCGATTTCCTCCGCGGCCGCTTTCTGTTCGGCCGGGTCGAGAGGCTCGGCCGGCGCACCGCGTGTTCCGCCGTCGACGGCCGGCCCGCCCGGTTCGGGCCGGACCCGCTCCGCCGCGTCGAGGTTCCATCGATCCGCAGTCGCGTGGATCATCTCACCCCGGGCCGAGCGCACAAGGGACCTGCCGCTGGCCGCGATGCGACTGTTGAGTTCCGCCAGCCGCTCTTCCGTCAGCTTCCCCGTCACGACCGTCGCGCGGCTCGGCGTGACCAGCAGGAAACGGAGGCGGTCGTCCCCGTCGGGCGGAAGTGCGTAGGCGAGCCGGTCGCCGGGGCCGAGCCGCCGCTGCGCAGCCGCCAGCGTCTGTGTGCCGACCGACAGCGAATCCGCGAGCTCGGGATCACGCCGCCGCAGACGCTCGATCAGGCGTTCGCGCCGCGCCAGAAGTTGACGCTCGCGCTCAAGTCCGTCTCCCCGACTTGCGCCGGGTGCGGTGTTGCGCAGGCGCTGTGCCCGGATATCGGAGTCCAGCGCGTTGATTTCCGACACCAGTTCAGGCTGCCGCCCGGCAGCGATTGGGCGGTTCGCCAGCATATCGACGAAAGCCCGCGCGCGTCCGCGTTCCAGGTCCCGGAACAGGGCCTCCATGTTTCCGCTTTCGATATCGAGCTCGATCAGGCGGCGCGTGATTTCTTCCTTGCCGATCCCGAAGCGCCGCTTGGACTCGTCGGTCGAGAGCGAGCCGGTCACCGCCTCCACCGCCGTATCGGCGGCCCGATAGGCCCTTTCGGCTTCGCCCGGCCTGTCGAGCGCCAGGAGCGCTTCGCCGCGCAGCGCCTCGATCTTCCAGACCAGGTCGGCAAGGCCGTTCTCGGCCGCGAAGGCCGCCGCGCGGGCCGCGGCCGGTTCGGCAAGGTCCGCCCTGCCAATGTCCAGCAATGCGCGCACCCGAAAGCCGTCCACCGTCGCCTGCCCGGCGGCAAAGCCGAGCGCCTCGAAATAGGCGCGCGCGGATTCGAAGAGCTGTGTCCCTGCGTCCGGGTCCCGGCGGTTGACGACCCGGGCCGCACCGAGGATGCCGAGATTGATGCCGCGGGCGAAATAGATGTCCGGATCGACGAAGAAATACTGCCGGTTCAGCGGGTGGTGGACGTTGTAGTAGGCCTCGGAAATCAGATCCTCGGCCGCCTGCGCCCACGCTTCCGCCTGTTCGTGGTCGCCGGTCAGCAGCATCGCGCCGGCCATGCCGAGATGGCTGCGGAAATGCGCCCGCGTCATCGCGACGTTGTGGGCGACATCCGGCCAGAACACGAACAGCGTCGGCATGCGCCAGTCCTCAAGGCCGCGCACGACGCTCACAAAATCCTGGACCGCCGCCTCCGGACGGCCCTGCCACAGCTTGGCCTCGCCACGCAGGGCGCGCGTGTTCACGTTGGTGCCGAAGGCCGCCAGCTCCAGCGCCTCGCTGGCCACCAGCGCCGCCTCGGCATCGGGGCCCCGCCCGAGCTGGATCAGCACCTGCACCCGGAAGTAGGACAGGTACCATTCATAGATTCGGTCCGTTTCGTTTTTCGCACCGCCGCGCGCCGCCAACGCCTGATCGGCAGAGTCCAGGAAACCAAGCGCCGCCTTCCCTTCGCCGCGCAGGAACGAGCTGGTCGCGGCATCGAGTTCAGGGGTGACGGTGAACTCGTACGCGCTCTCCTCACCGGTCGACGGCAGACGCGCAGAGCCGGCATCGGGCAGCGGCAGATCGATGGATTCTCGAAACTCCGTGTCCGCCGCCCGCACCTGGATGAGCGCGGCATAGTCCGGGTTCCAGTCCGCGGTAGGTTCCGGAAGCGGCCCGATCCGTCCGCCGATGCGCGGGCGGGCCCCGACCGACCGGCCGATATAGTCACGATGCTCGGCCAGGACGAGTTCACGGTCGCGATAGTGCGCCGCCTCGAAGAATTCGAGCGCGCGTTCCCAGACGGGCTCGCCTGCCGCCAGATCCCCGGTCAGGCCTGCGCGGGCATCCGCCAGGTGCAGCAGGCACCAGGCATAGCCCTCATACAGGTGTGTCGTCGCCGGCAGGAACAGGCCATAGAGCCAATGCTCGGTCAGCTCGATCAGTTCCTGGGTGCGCACACGGCACTCCTCGCCCCAGCGCACCGCCTCCTGCCAGTCCTGGTTGCTGAGGTGGGCGACCGTCACGCCGATCAGCGCGCGAATCTTCGAGCCGGCGAGATGACGCATCTCCTCGGTGTTGCTTGGCGGCGTGATGTAGAAGGTGGGCGGCCACCAGCCGGGCGCGGCCCCCAATACCTTGGCGTGATAGCCGATCGCCGCGTCCGGTTCGTCCAGCCAGACCGCGAGCTGGCCGAGCTGGGACAGCGCCTCCACGTTGTTGCCGAAGAGTGACATTTCCTCGCGGGAGAGCTCGGCGATCTTCTCGCGCGCCAGCTCGGGCTGCCCCGCGTGGATCAGGTACTGGACCATCTGGGATGAAAGCCAGTAGTCACGGAACCGGTTGTCGTCGGGGATCTCGGCGCGGATTTCCGGCACGAGGCTCTGGGCAAGCTTCCAGTCCTTACTGAGCCCTGCGCGCCAGAACGCCTCGATCGTGGGCGTCACCTCGATCCCGTTGCCGAGCACATCACCCGCCTTCGGAGGGGCCGCAGCCTCGGCCGGCTCGGCCATGTCTATTTCTTCCCAGCCGGTGTGGGTCCCGCGCGGTGACACGCTTTCATACGCGGCAATCTGGGCCGGCGTGTTTTCGGCTGACAACGCCTGCTCCCCGATCGGTGCAATTTCCACCGGTGTCGCACAGGCGGACAGCAGGCCGAGGAGGGCACACGCCGCAAAGGTGGGGACAAGCCGCTTCACGATCCCGCGGCTCCCGCCCGGTCATCCGGAAAAGCCTGCATACCCTCAGGCGCGAAGTAGAGCCTCGTGCTGCCTGCGGGCGCGCCGAACGCCGCTTCGACCCGGCGCAGCGAGGCCTCCGCAGCTGCGACCAGCGGCTCGGGGTCGGTCTCGCTGCTGCGCGGCACCGACCCGGGATCACGCGGCGCAACGATCATGGTCGGGATCCCGAACCCCTCACCGTACAGCCGGCCGACGGCCGTGTTGTAGGCGTCGGCGCGGCGCGCAAATGCATCGCGGAACGCGGCGGGAAAGCCACCCATGCGGAACAGGCCGTAGATTCGCTCCACCAGGCTGACCGCATCACGCGTTTCCGGCGTCGAGGTCGGTAGGATGAGCATGTGGGTGCAGCCGTCCGAAACGGCAGGCGCCACGGGCACCGGCGCCCCGATAAAGCCGTCGACATAGTCACGCCCGCGGATCGTTTCGCGGTTGTCCGAAAACAGAGGCATCGACGTCGAGGCCCGCACCGCAGACACGAACTCGCGCGCCGCCAGTTCCCGGTTGTCGAACATGCGCGTGCGCCCGTCGCCTGCATCGGTGGCAGAGACCGCGACGCGCACCGGGCTCGCGAGCACCGCGTCGGCGTCGAGCGCCTTGCCCCGGGTGATCCACTGGTCGAACAGGAAGCCGATATCCATTGGTTCGGACAGCCGCCAACGGTCGATGAAGTGCCCGTGGCCGGCGAGGTTCTGGTAGTAGATCGAGGTGCCATAGGCGATCTGCCCGGCAGCGAGATAGGCGACAGTCAGGGCCCCGGCCGACGTGCCGTACATGGCGTCGAAGGTTTGCGCGATTCCGAGCTGGTCGAGCGCGACGGCCGCTGCGGATCCCACGATGCCACGCATGCCGCCGCCCTGCACGACAAGACAGAGCCGGTTGCCGTCGGATCCGCTTCCCGGAACATAACCCGACAACCTGCGCGCCTCGATCACGGCCCGGACTTCCTCGTGGCCCTGTCCCAGCACGATACCCGGGGGAACCGGCTGCGCTTCGGGCGCGGTGGAACACGCGCCCGCAGCCATCAGCAGGCTTCCCGCAAGGATGCGTCTCCACCGCCGCCGACCATCCGTCGGCGGGATATCCGGACACCTTTCACCGATCACGGAGCTCCCACTCTCCCGACACCCAAACTCCGACGTGCGCGATTCTGCTGACCAAGTGACCGCAACGCAAGCAGCGCGAGAGCGTAGGGCGTGCCCGCCGCCAAGGGCACCAGGGCTCCCCGCACCTATGCGTCGAGAAGAGTTCGCCTGAGCCATTTCGCCACAAGGTCGGTGATCGCGTCCTCGCGGTCGTTGTAGTAGTGGTCGCAATTCTCGACGATCTCGACATCGCAGGGCCCGGCGGATGCGGCCGCGAAGTCCTCCGCCGGATAGGATTCGCGCCGCTCCTTGTCGCCCCGGATATAGAGCGTCGGACACATCACCCGCGGCGCCGTCTCGACCGTGTCGGGCATGGTGGTAAGCCGGTCCAGAAAGCTGTGGGCCGTCAGCACGTACCACCAGCCCGGCACGAGAATCAGTTCGTCGCCGCGCCCTTCGCCTACCATCGCTTCGGCCTCACGCCGGATTTCGTCGGTCCTGGCACCGCCGAGCAGGCCGGTCTCCGGCGCCAGCGAGCGTGCGCTGTCGCCGCCCGCATGCGCAGAGAGAAGAACCAGCGCCGGCGTCTCGGGGTGGTTGGCGGCATGCTGGACCGCCAGAAAGCCCCCGTTGCTGTGGCCGATCAGGACGGGCGCATCGAATCCGTGTTCCGACGCCACCCACCGTGCCGCGAACTCGTTGTCGGCTATGCCTTCGGCGGTGGTCTGGAACGCCGCGCCTTCGACCGCCCGGCTGTTGCGGTTCGACAGTATATCGTGGCCGCGCCTGTTGAACGCGAGACAGGAAAAGCCGAGTTCGGTCAGCGCCGGCGGCAGGAATCGGGGAGCCCCGACGTAGAAGTTCATTGTATTGCCATGGAACAGAAGGACCGCGCCGGCGGACTGCCCTCCATCGGGTTCGTACCAGGCACCATCGAGCGGCTGGTCCGTATCGGTTTCGATGGTCACGAGTTCGGTGTGCATCGGGACATCTCCGGAGTGCGGGACCGGGACAACCATCCCGGAACAAACAAGGGCGGGTACTGGACCCGCCCTCAACATTTCACATGACCCGATGAGCCGTCACTGGTTCATGGTGTCGTAGAAGTCGTTGTTGTTCTTGGTCGACTTCATCTTGCCGAGCAGGAACTCCATGCCGTCGACTACCCCCATCGGGTTGAGG
>JAEPNS010000002.1:0-14754 GCA_017643325.1 Alphaproteobacteria bacterium
CACGCGTTCCGCAGCGACGGCCCGAAGGTTCGCGAAATCTGGCCCGATCACTACGACGGCCCGGAGCCGTCATAGGACAGTTCAGCCGAACGCGCGCCGGGCTGCCGGCTGCGCCGGCGTGAACGCGGGTACCGGACGAACCGTGTTCTCGAACCGGACGCGGCTGCGCGCTTCGCGGTCTGCCGCGAAATAGCTCGCGATGAAAACGCGGATGCCCGCGGTGCGGCCGAGCTCGCCGAGATGCGCGTCAATCAACGTGCAGAGTTCGTCGACACTCAGGCCTTCGCGCGTCGCGATATCTGTGAGCGCCGTCCAGAACTGGGGCTCCAGACGTACACTGGTACGCAGGTCTCCGACGGTGATGTTCCGATTCACCAGCATGATGTGCCTTCCTCTTCCCCAAGAGAGCTACAACTCATTGAGACGGAAGACTAAGTGGGTGGGCCACAAAATGCAACACATACTATGATATTGTTTCATTTTGTTCCGTCAGGGTGTCTCGTCAGGCGTCACCGCACGAACCGTCAGGGCATGCAAGCCAGACCTAAACTCCTGTTCTAAAACAGAATAAACCGCCCTCTGCCGCGCCACACGGCCCTGCCCGACGAAACGCGGACTGACAACAGACACCGCATAATGCGTTTCACCTTCCGGCCGCGCACCGGCATGTCCGGCATGCAGATGGGACTCGTCGACGATCTCGAGCGACACGGGATCGAAGGCCTCCTCGAGGGCGGCGCGGATACGCTGGGCGCGATTCATGTGCTGTCTCCGTTCGAAACATTCCGGTTTTCTTGCGTCGCGACGGCGGCGTGGACATATTCCCGGCATGGCACGCCAGCGCAACAGGCTCGATCTCGACGACCTCCTTGCGGAGGGACTGGACCGTGGCACACCCGAGCGCGTGTGCGAACACCCGGAGTGCAACCTGGCGGGCGAATTTCGCGCGCCGCGCTCGCCGTCGGCGCTGCGCGACTATCTCTGGTTCTGCCTCGACCATGTGCGTGCGTACAACAGCCAGTGGAACTACTACGCGGACAAGGACGAGGACGCCATCGAGGAGGACCGGCGCGGCTCATCCTACTGGGAGCGGCCGACCTGGCCCCTCAATGGCGGACGCCCGACGGGACACCTGCGCGACCGGTTCGGGTTTTTCGATAGCGAAGCGGAGGAACGCGAAGCGCGAAAAACCGAACTTCCGGACTCTCCCTATGCGCAGGCGCTTGCTATAATGGGCCTGTCGCCGCCGATTACGACGGACGCCCTCAAACGGCGCTACAAGGAACTGGTCAAGAAACACCACCCCGACGCGAACGGGGGCGACAAGCAGGCTGAAGAACGTCTCAAGACTATCAACCAAGCCTACGCGACACTGATGGAATCGGCCGGTCCCTGACACCTGTGACCGGACGCAAGCAGAACTTTGATCGAAACGGACAGCGTTATGGAATCGACTGAATCGCTCGCCACATCGGATATGCCCTCCAGCCCCGAGCCCGACATCAAGGTCTCGGCCCGCCAGGTATTCGGCATCGACACGGACATGGAGGTCCCGGCGTTTTCCGAGGAAACCGTCCATGTCCCGACGCTCGACGAGACCTACCGGTTCGACGAGGCGACGACGCTGGCGATCCTCGCGGGCTTCACGCACAACCGGCGCGTGATGATCCAGGGCTATCACGGGACCGGAAAGTCCACGCATATCGAACAGGTGGCTGCGCGCCTCAACTGGCCGTGCATCCGGATCAACCTGGACAGCCACATCAGCCGCATCGACCTGATCGGCAAGGACGCCATCGTCCTGCGCGACGGCGCGCAGGTGACCGAGTTCCGCGAGGGCCTGCTGCCCTGGACCCTGCAACACCCCTGTGCGCTGGTGTTCGATGAGTATGACGCCGGCCGGCCCGACGTGATGTTCGTGATCCAGCGAATCCTGGAGGCGGACAGCAAGCTCACCCTGCTCGACCAGAACAAGGTGATCCGGCCCCACCCGAGCTTCCGGCTGTTTGCGACCGCCAACACCGTCGGCCTCGGCGACACGACCGGCCTCTATCACGGGACGCAGCAGATCAACCAGGCGCAGATGGACCGCTGGAACATCGTGACGACGCTCAACTACCTGCCGCACGAGCAGGAGGTCGACATCGTCGTCGCCAAGTGCCCGGACTACGATAACGCCGAGGGCCGCGAGAAGATCGCGGCCATGGTTGCGACCGCCGAACTCACGCGAAACGGTTTCGTTGCCGGCGACATCTCCACGGTCATGTCCCCGCGCACGGTGATCACCTGGGCCGAGAACGCACGCATCTTCGAGTCGATCCCCATGGCCTTCCGGGTCACCTTCCTGAACAAATGCGATGAGGTCGAACGCCCGACAGTGGCCGAGTACTACCAGCGCTGCTTCGGGACCGACCTGGACGACGCCGTCGTCGACGCGTCGACCACCCAGTAACCCGAACCCCGCGCGCGCCATGGCCGCTTCCGGCAGGAACAGCAATGACGGTCCCGTCGAGGAATTCCTTCGCGTCACCGCCGCCGCGATGCGGGCGATCGCGCGCGAGCCCGAACTGACCGCGTCCTTTACGCCCGACCCCGCGGGCATGCACGGCACCGAGGCGCGTCTGCCGCTGCCGAGCCGCGACCTCCCGGCGGAGGACGTCAGCGTCGTGCGCGGTGAGGCGGACTCGCAGGCGCTGCGACTGCGCCACCACGACAGCGAAATGCACACGGCCAGGGTGCCGAGCGCGCCCGCGGCCCGTGCGCTCTACGACGCGGTCGAGCAGGCGCGCGTGGAGGCGATCGGCGCCCGGCGCATGGCCGGCGTGGCGGACAATCTCAGTGCAGCCCTGGAGGTGCGCTGCCGCGACAAAGGCTTCGCCCGCGTGACGGAACGCGAACAGGCCCCGGTCGCCGAAGCCGTGGCGTTGCTGGTGCGCGAGGCACTCACCGGCACCCCGCCGCCGCCGTCCGCGCGGCAAATGGTCGATCTCTGGCGCCCCTTTGTCGAATCCCGGATCGGTGGTTCGCTCTCCGACCTCGACGGCCGGCTGGACGATCAGCAGGCCTTCCAGGACATCGTCCGGCAGATGATTTCCGACCTCGGCCTCGCCGAGGAAGAACTCGCAGCCGAACCGGAAACGGACGAGGATACCGGCCAGGACCAGGACGAGCAGGAAAGCGAGTCCACCGGCGAGGGCGAGGCCGAAGGCGATGCGCGCTCGATGGACGGGGCCGGAGAGGAAGAGGACGCCGGGGCCGACGCCGAAGAGGTCGAGATGCCCTACGAGGACGGCGACGGCGACATGGAGCCGGGCCAGGGCGACGAGGATCCGGACGCGCCCGGCAAGCCGTGGCGGCCGCCGGAATACGGCCATAACCAGGGCGAGCAGTTCGTCTACGGGGCTTTCACCACGGAGTACGACGAAATCGTCGACGCCGAGGAACTCTGCGATCCTGACGAACTGACGCGGCTCCGCCAGCA
Organism: Alphaproteobacteria bacterium; assembly: GCA_017643325.1. Lineage (GTDB taxonomy): Bacteria > Pseudomonadota > Alphaproteobacteria > UBA6615 > UBA6615 > JABJAG01. Next base: position 3,482 of record JAEPNS010000002.1, read on the forward strand.
GCTCGACCAGCAACTCGGCCACCTGCAGAACGTCATCTCGCGCCTGGCCAACCGACTCCAGCGCCGCCTGATGGCGAAGCAGACACGGACGTGGGAGTTTGATCTCGAGGAGGGCCTGCTCGACACGGCCAGGCTGACGCGCGTGGTGACGAACCCGTCCCACCCGCTCAGCTACAAGATCGAGAAGGACATGAATTTCCGTGACACGGTGGTCACGCTCCTGATCGACAATTCGGGCTCGATGCGCGGTCGGCCGATCTCTGTCGCGGCCATGAGCGCCGATATCCTTGCGCGCACGCTGGAACGCTGCGGCGTGAAGGTCGAGATCCTCGGCTTCACGACGCGCGCCTGGAAGGGCGGGCAGGCCCGCGAGAACTGGCTGTCGGCAGGCAAGCCCGCCAACCCTGGCCGGCTCAATGACCTGCGCCACATCATCTACAAGTCGGCTGACGCGCCCTGGCGTCGCGCGCGCAAGAATCTCGGCCTGATGCTCCGCGAGGGCCTGCTCAAGGAGAACATCGACGGCGAGGCCCTGCTCTGGGCGCACGACCGGCTTCTCGGGCGTTCCGAACAGCGCCGCATCCTGATGATCATCTCCGACGGCGCGCCGGTCGACGATTCGACCCTGTCCGTGAATGCCGGGAATTACCTGGAGCGCCACCTGCGCCAGATCATCGAGTGGATCGAAAGCTACTCGCCGGTTGAGCTGCTCGCGATCGGCATCGGGCACGACGTGACCCGCTATTACCGTCGCGCGGTGACCATCGTCGACGCCGAACAGCTCGGCGGCACGGTGATGGACCAGCTTGCCGAACTCTTTGACGAAGAGGATGCGAACGCGCGCCCGGCCGGACGCGGTCGCCGCGTCGCCTAGAGCCGACCCCTTCAACGCGATATAAGGGCGTATGCGCTTCCTGCTCGCCCTCCTGCTCCTGACGTTCGTCCTGCCCGCCGCCGATCCGGCGTGGTCGCAGTCGCGCGAGGTCGACCTGCACAAGGGCATCGCCGGACAGAACCGCGTAGGCCGGCTGTTCTGGCGCGGCGGCGTCGAGCTCAATTTCCGCAATTCGCGCTTCGGCGGTGTATCGGCGATGCAGGTCGAACTCGGCGGACGCACGGCCTATCTCATCACCGACCGGGGCGACCTCGCCGAGGTGACGCTCGAGTACGACCGTTCCGGCAACCTTTCGGCTGCGGAACTCGCGGAACTCCGCAGCGTGATCGGGGCCGGCGGCCGCGGCACGGATGCGGCGATGGAGGCGATCGCGCGTATGCCCGACGGCGGCTGGCTGGTGGCGTTCGAACGCAATCACCGGCTCATGCACTTCCGCCGCTCGAAGGCACCGCTGCAGACCGTTCCGCGCCTGCTGACGACACCGGTCGGCCTGGAACGCGCCAGCCCGCGGCGCGGGATCGAGGCCGCGGCCGCAACGGACGACCGCAAGGTCCTTCTCATCGGCGAGGACATCCCGACCGCGCCCGGCTTCAGCCAGGCCTGGCTGGGCGACGGCTCCACCTGGACGCCCATGACCTACGCGATGTTCAAACCCTACCGGCCGGTCGGCGCAACGATGCTGCCCAACGGCAACATCCTGGTGATCGAGCGCCGCGGTTCGGTCAACCGGCCGACCGGCACGCGGTTCGCCCTCATCAATAAACGCCTGCTGCGCCCCGGCGCGCCGATCCAGACGAGCGAGGTCGCCCGCCTCGAACCGCCCTTCGTCACGGCCAATTTCGAGGCGATCGCGACTGCGCAGGGCCTCCAGGGACAGACACTGCTCTACGTCGCAAGCGACAACGAGTTCTCCCCGGGTCGCCCGACGCTGCTGCTCATGTTCGAGCTTCTCCCGTAAAGTTCCGCGAGATCCGGCCCGGCCACCCTCGGACACGTGTCGTAGAATGCTGATCAGCGAACCCCAGGAAGACATCCCGCCACGCGTCGATGACCGCACGTCCGAACTGCTGCGGCGCTTGCTGACGGAGATCGAGGACGACACCGTCACCGTCGGCTATCTTTCGGCACAGCTGCGACGCCGGTCGTTCGGTGGCATCCTGATCGCGCTCGCGCTCGTCGCACTGCTTCCGGGCGTATCCCTGTTTGCGGGACTTGCGATGTTGATCCCGGCGTTCCAGATGGCGCTCGGTCTGCGCGCACCGGCATTGCCGGGATTCGTGGCGCGGCGGAAAATTCCCGTATCCGCACTGCGCGCGCACGCCGACAGAGCGATCCCGTGGATCGAGAAGCTGGAGGTCTACGTCCGCCCCCGATGGATCATGTTGAGCCGGCCGCCCGTGCCCATGCTCATCGGCCTGCTGTCCTTCGTGCTGGCCCTTGTGATCATGCTGCCGTTGCCCCTCGGCAACGTGCCGCCCGCCATCGCGGTCCTGGTCCTGGCGCTCGGCCTGGTCGAAAAGGACGGCTTGCTGATCCTGGTCGGCCTTGTTCTGACTGCCGTCGCATTCGCGCTCGGCGCCGTCATGGCCGCTGTGCTGATCGAAGGCGTGTCCGCGCTCCTGACCTAGAGCGATGTCTCCGCGTCCGGACTGATTCTAGCCTTCCACCCAGTGCTTCCACCGCGCGGCATAGTCGTCCGCGGCGATCGCATCGCGCACGGCCTGCATCAGCCGGTTCATGAACCGCACGTTGTGAACCGCCAGAAGCTGGCCGGCGTTGATCTCCGACGCCTTCACGAGGTGGTGGACATAGGCGCGCGAGACGCTCGTGCAGGTCGCGCAGTCGCATTCCGGGTCGAGCGGGCCGTCGTCGTCGCGGAAGCGAGCGTTCTTGAGGTTGATGAAGTCGCGGCCATCTTCGGTCTCTCCCAGGCCCGGGCGGATATAGGCGCTGCCATGGCGCGCAAGGCGCGTCGGGTTCACGCAATCAAACGTGTCGATCCCCTTCGCCGCGCCGTTCCAGACATCGCGCACGCTCCCCACGCCGAGCAGGTGGATCGGCCGGGCGACCGGAGTCGCGGCGTTAAGAGGCGCCATCGCGATCTTGACCACCTCGTCCATCTCGGCCGCGTCGCCACCCAGGCAGCCGCCGACTGCATAGCCGAAATAGGGTTGCGCGGCGGTGAACTCGGCGCTTTCCCGGCGCAAATCCTCGTAGACCCCACCCTGGGTGATCCCGTACAGCGCCTGCGGGCCCGCGGAGCCCTCCTCGGCCTTGCCGAATTCGGCGATCGAGCGCTCGGCCCAGCGGTGGGTCAGCGCCATGGAGTTGGCGGTATAGTTGCGGTCGACGTGGTAGGGCGTGCACTCGTCCAGCACGAGGATGATATCGGCGCCGATCCCGCGCTGGATCCGGATCGAGTCCTCCGGGGTCAGGGTGATCTTCGCGCCGTCGATGTAGGACCGGAAGGTCGCGCCCTCCTCCTCGATCCGGAGAAGCGAGGGGTCGCGGGTGCTGTTGCGGTTGCCCTTGATCTCCTTCGCGCCGCTGCCCTGGCCCAGCGAGAAGATCTGGAAACCGCCGGAATCGGTCAGCATCGGCCCGTCCCAGCCCATCATCCGGTGCAGCCCGCCCATCTCGGCGATGCGCTCCGCGCCCGGCTGCAGCATCAGGTGATAGGTGTTGCCGAGGACGAACTGGGTGCCTTCCGCTTTCGCCTGCGCCGGCAGCACGCCGCGGATCGCGCCGCGCGTCGCGCAGAAGATGAAGGCCGGTGTCTGCACCGTGCCGTGGGGCGTCGTCAGCACACCCGTGCGCGCCGCGGACGGCCAGTCCGGGTCGGCGGTGACCGTGCGGGTCACCTCGAATGCAAAGCCGGGATAGTCGGTCATGGCGCCGGTATAGCCAATCGGGGACGAAAAAGCCCGCCGGAGCGGCGGGCTTGCTCGATGCGTCGCGGACGCGCGCGTCAGGCCGTCGCCGCGGCCTTCTCGAGGTCGCGCTTCATGCGGCGCAGCTCGCGCGGCAGCTTGCTCGAGGCCGTGTCGCGCAGGAACGCGTCGACGCCGCCCTTGTGCTCGATGGTGCGGATCGCCTTCGCGGTCAGGCTCACGCGCACGCCCCGGGAGAGCGTCTCGCTGTAGAGCATGGTCGACTGCAGGTTCGGCAGGAACCGGCGGCGGGTCTTGTTGTGCGCGTGACTGACGTTGTTGCCCGTCATCACGCCCTTGCCAGTGATGGCGCAGCGGCGCGACATTTTCTCGCTCCATGAATGAGTTGCGCGCCCCGGAAGGCGCGTTGGCGGCGGTTTTAGGGGAAGCGCCGGGTGCGGTCAAGCCCGGTTTCGGCCCTGTTCAGCCCTTGCGAAACGCCTCGAGGAGTTCCTGCGCGGCAGCCGACGGGGTGAGCCCGCCCTCCGACACCCGGGCCTCCAGCTCCTCCAGGCGCGCGCGCACGTCCGGATGACGGCGGAACGAGGACAGCAGGTTCTCGTCCACCTCGCCCCACATCCAGCGTCTGGCCTGGTCCGCCCGGCGCGCCTCGAACGCGCCGGAGTCCGCGACGATCTCCCGGTATTCGGCGATCTTGTCCCAGATCTCCGCGATCCCGGTGCCCTTCAGGGACGAACAGGTCAGCACCGGCGGGACCCAGTCGGCGGTTGTCGGGTGCAGCAGGCGCAGGGCGTTCGCATATTCCGACGCCGATCGGCCCGCGGCGTCCGCCAGATCGCCGTCGGCCTTGTTGACGACGACCATGTCGGCCAGTTCCATGATCCCCTTCTTGATGCCCTGCAGCTCGTCGCCGCCGCCGGGCAGGAGGAGCAGCAGGAACAGGTCCACGAGATCGGCCACCGCAGTCTCCGACTGGCCGACGCCGACCGTCTCCACCAGCACCACGTCGAAGCCCGCCGCCTCGCAGGCCAGCAGAACCTCGCGGGTCCGCCGCGCGACGCCGCCGAGCGTGCCGGCGGTGGGCGACGGCCGGATGAAGGCATCCGGGTGACGTGACAGGTCCTCCATGCGGGTCTTGTCGCCCAGGATCGACCCGCCGGTGCGCCGCGAAGACGGGTCGACCGCGAGCACGGCGACCTTATGGCCCTGCGCGATCACATGCTGGCCGAACGTCTCGATGAAGGTCGACTTGCCCACGCCGGGCACGCCGGACACGCCGATACGGATGCTGTTCCCGGTGTCCGGCAGCAGGATTTCGAGGAGCCGCTCGGCGTCGGCGCGGTGATCGTCGCGGGTGGACTCGATCAGCGTGATGGCCCGGGCGAGCGCGCGCCGGTCGCCGGCGCGCACGTCCCGTGCGAGGTCGTCCATGGTCGTCGCAGCGGGGCCGGACATCTCAGTGCCCCCGCATCCGGCCGACGAGCGCGGCCATCGCCCCGGACATGGCGTCCGCAGCCATGCGCCCCGGATGTCCGTGACCCGGCAGGATCCACTCGAAGCGCCGTTCCGCCAGCCGGGCCATGGACTGCGTCTGGGCATGCCAGTCAAACCAGCACACCTCCTGCCGGGCGTGCGGCCGGCGTTCGCCGGGGTCCCATTCCAGGTGATCGCCGGTGAACAGGTGGGTGTCGTCGTGGAGCAGGCACATGGACCCGCGCGTGTGGCCCGGCACGACAATGGCCGTCAGGCCGGGCGCGATCTCCGCATCGTCCGTTCCGGACACGATCCACTCGACATCGCGGGTGCGCGGGCCGCGTTCGGCCTCGTGCAAGATGCGCGTGCAGCCGAAATGGGCGGCGAAGCGGGCATGGTCGGCGACGTCGTCCCGGTGGGTGAGGAACATCAGGTCGATCCCTCCCAGCTCCTCGATCCGGCGCACCAGCGGCCCCGAAAATCGCGGCGAGTCGACCAGGACGTTGCCCTCCGGCCGGACGAGCAGGTAGCTCGCCGCGCCGAAGCTGGCACGCGCGTGATAGCCGCAATGGTGGACCGGCCCTTCGAGCGGGTCGGGAAAGGCGACGCGCGCGTCGGCCAGGTCGTGGGCCTCGCGGGTGCCGATAGCCCCGACCGGGCAGGCGACGAGCGCCATCCGCGCACGATGTTCGGCAGGTCGGCCCATGGGCTGTTTCCGGACCCGGGAGTGGCCCTGCGCCGGGCCGAAGACCGACGGCGCGACCCAGTTGCAGGTCGCGCAATCGATACAGGTCGTATCGATGAAGAAGTCGCCAGGCGCGTTGTCCGGCACGCTGCGTTCCACATTCGCCATGGCGCGAACCTAGAGCAGTATCTTCCTAGGTGGAAACGGTTCTGTTTGGGTCGCGGCGCGGACCGGCTTGCCCGCGACCGGGGACGACAGGATCAGCGAGCTGCGCACCGTGCCGATCTTGCGAAACCGGGAGATCAGTTCCTCGAGCCCCGCCACAGACGGCACCGCGACGCGCACGAGGAAGCTCTCCTCGCCCGTCACGTGGTGGCACTCGAGGACGTCGTCGAGGCTGGCGCACAGCCCGGTGACGCGGTGGAAGTCCCGGTCGGACGCCGAGACACGCAGGTACGCCTCGATGGCGCGCCCGACCGCCGGACCGTCGACGCGCGCGGCATAGCCGGTGACGACGCCCGCGGCTTCCAGCCTGCGCAGCCGCTCGGCGACCGTCGGCGTGGACAGGCCGGCCCGCCGCGCGATCTCACGGAACGACAGCCGGGCGTCCTGCTGGACGATATCCAGCAGCGCCCTGTCCGCCTGGTCGATCTCACCTGACATTCGTAAAGCCGGATCCGGTTCGCCCTGTCGATAGTCAGGAAACATGTAACTTTTTTACACTTTTGTAAACTGTTTTATGTTTTCAATTAACGATTAGAAAAATTTTTCTCGAAATTCCGGTCACATGTAAGGCGCATGATCTGCCGATCTGACAAATGTCAGACAAGGTTCCCGCCAGAACAAACGACGCTATTTGTGCCGCTCGACCGCCCGGGAGAGCAGGAGATAGGCCTTGCCGACGTCGGCCGTCAGCAGGCTCGCGCTGAGCATCTCGTCGGGGTCCGCGTCCCCGGCCTGCGCGAGGAGGCGCTCGAACTCCCGCAGGTAGCGGGTCGCGAGCGCGCGGAAGTCCTCGTCCTCTTCGTAGAGCTCGCGCACGCGCGCGATGGCGATCGGCTCCTTCACGCGCCCCGCGATCCGGCGCAGCGCGACGGTGCGGTCGCCCTTGCTGAAGCGCCGCACGATCTCCGGCGACGCCTCCCCGTCGATCACCCGCTCGAGGTCGACCCCGAGCGAGCCCAGCGTGTCGAGCACCCGGTTGACGGTGTGCAGGAGCACGCCGCGATTGGAATCGGCCGACGCCGCGCGCACCTCCTCGGTCGTGCGGACGGCCTCTTCCGCCGCCTCGACGAGCGCGCGCTCCTGCATGCGGAAGGTGGACGCAAGCGTCTCGGCGCGCTCGGACACCTGGTCGATGGCCGACTGCATGTCGCGCGCCTGCTCGCGCAGCTGGTCGCGCAGGCTCTCGACCTTCGTCTCGAGCCGCTCCGTGGAACTCGCAAACTCGCCGGTGTGGCGCTCCAGCGACTGGATCACGCCCTCCGCGCGCGCGACCGCGCCCTCTCCGGTCTCGCGCAGGCTGTCGCCCCGCTCGGCCATCAGGTCCCCGAGTTCGCGCCAGCGTTCGAGGATTCCCTCGACCGTCTCGCGCACATCGCGCCCGCGGTTGGCGAGGCTCTCCTCGGTCTCGCTCGTCGCGCGACGCATTTCCTCGGTGCCCGCGGTCAGTTCCTCGCGCCGCTGGCGCAGGAGGTTCGCCACGTCGGACATCCCCTCGGTGGCCGTGCGCGCGCTGCCCTCCAGCACCTCGCTCTCGCGCTGGATCATGTCCCGCACCTCGGTCAGACGCGCCAGGGACTCGCCGGCCGCCTGCTGCAGGGCCCGGGTATTCGCGGTCAGCGATTCGCCGAGCGCCTCGGCGCGCGTGCCCGCCGTCACGCTGGCATTGGTCAGCTCCTGGGACTGGCGGCGCAACGCGTCGTGGACTGTCCGCGCGGCATCCTGCGCTGTCGACGACGCCTCGTCGACCGCGCCGGCCGCCTCGGTGATCGTCGCCCGAATTCCCGAAAGTCTTTCCTCGACGCCCGACGCAACGTCCGCAAACTGCTGCTGTTCGTTGCCCAGTTCCATACGCATGCGCCGGATCGAGGCACTGGCCCGCTCGGCGGCCTGTTCCATCGTCTGCGAACCCTCGCCGAGGGTGTCACGCACGGCGTTGATCCGCGCTTCCGCGGCATCGGCCGCCGCCTCGAGCGCCGCCTGGTGGCCGAGCACCTCCTCGCGGCTGCGCTGGGCCTGCGCCACCGCGCGCTCGATCTCTTCCCGCACGGTCTCGGCATGTGCGCCGAAGGCGTCGCGCACTTCGCTTCCGGAACTCGCCGCCGCTTCGCTGGCGCGCGACAGGTTCGCGGCCGCCTCGCGCAGATCCGTGGCAATGCGTTCGGACCGGTCCGATGCAGCGCGCGCGATATTGTCCAGCACGCCGGCTTCCGCGCGGAACACCTCTCCGAGAGCCGTCGCCTTGCCCTCCGCGAGTTCCGTGACATCGGACACCTGGTCCGCATAACCGCGCAGACGCTCGCCCAACGCCTCGACCTGCGCGATGTTGTCCTGCGCCTGCGCGGTAAAGCGGTCGGCCTCCTCGCGCAGCCCGGCGGTCAGGGCCTCGGTCTCGACGCGCACGGCGGCCACGGCCGCAGCCAGCGCCTGGCCGGTCTGCGCCACGCTCGCGGACGCCGCCTCGGCGGATTCGCGGCTGCGCAGCGCCGCCGCCCGGGACACCTCGTCGATCCGTCCGGCGGTGGCTTCGGCGATCCGCTCGAACGCGGCGACGGCTTCGTCCATGCGCGCCGACAGGTCGCGGTTCAGCGCGTCCGTCCGCTCGCCTGCGCGATTCACCGCGGCCTCGAAGTCCGCGCCGACCTGCTCGGCGTGCCGCTCCAGTTCCTCCCCCACGGTCTTGGCGTTGGCCATCATGGCATCGGGCGCCTGCGCAATGTCACGGGCGACCTGTTCGCCCGCCTCGCCGATCGCGGCGCGTGTCGCATCGGTCTGGGCCCGCACCGTCTCGACCACGCCGCGCGCCTCGGAGATGACGGCGTCGGCGGCGGCGCGGATATCTTCCGACGCCGAGGTTCCGGCCCCCGCCACCCGGCCGACCGTGTTCTCCCCGGCCTCCTCGAAACTCGTGTCGACCGCCGCGATCTGGCCGCGCATGGCCTCGATCAGTTCGCCCAGCGCGTCGCGCGCGCGCTGGGACGCCCCGTCGATCGCAAGCGCCTCGTCGGTGCCGGTACCGCGGATCTGCTCCATCGTCGCGGCAATCCGGGCCGCCGTGGCCGAGAGCTCCTCCGCCTGGGCGCGCAGCGTTTCGCCGGAATCGACGGCACGGGCGCGCACGGATTCCGCGACCGCCTCGAAGTCCGCGATCTCCTGGTCGAAGCCGCCCTTCAGGTTTTCCAGCTGGTCGCGCGCATTTTCCACCGCGCGCTCCAATGCCTGCGCGTAGGACAGGAGCCCGTCGCCGACCTCGGTCAGCCCGGCCGCGGCGCGCCGGTGCGGGTTCTCCATGCGCCAGATCTGCTGCTCCAGCACCGCGATGTCGTAGGCCATCTGGTTGTCGCGCAGGGCCCAGGCCGCGAGCGCGAACAACAGGATCGGGGGCGCGAGCGCGCCGGCGACAAGCGCGCCGATTTCGTGCGGAAGCAGCTGCGGCACAAACTCCCAGCCGATCGATACCGCAACATACCAGACGCTCAGCGCGATCCAGCCGAGCGCAATCAGCGCCAGCAGCCAGGCGAGGACTGTCGGGAGCGAGCTGCGCTTTCCGACGAGATCATAGGAATTCAGCGAATCAGCCTGGCTCGCCGCGAAGGCGCCGTCCGGCTCGTCCGGCCAATCCCCCTCTCGATCGGTCATCGGGTCAGGCAGCCGCGCGCCGGCTCTGACGGACCATGTCGAGAACCTCGCCGGCGGCCGCGGGGATGTTCGTTCCCGGGCCGTAGATCGCCGACACGCCGTTCGACTTCAGGAATTCGTAATCCTTGGACGGGATGACGCCGCCGCAGATGACGATCACGTCTTCCGCGCGCTCGGCCTTCAGCGCCTCCACGAGCGCCGGCACGAGGGTCTTGTGGCCGGCGGCCTGGGTCGACACGCCGATGACATGCACGTCGTTCTCGACGGCCTGCCGCGCCGCCTCCTCGGGCGTCGCGAACAGGGGGCCGATATCGACGTCGAACCCGAGGTCCGCGAACGCCGTCGCGATGACCTTTGCGCCCCGGTCGTGCCCGTCCTGGCCGAGCTTGACCACGAGCATGCGCGGACGCCGGCCCTCCTCTTCGGCAAAGGCCTCGATATCACCGACCACCTTGGCGAAATTCTCATCGTCCTCGTAGGCGGACGCGTAGACACCCGAGATCGATTTCACGGTCGCCTGATGCCGACCGAAGACCGTTTCCATGGCATCGGACATCTCCCCGACAGTCGCCCGCGCGCGCGCCGCGTCGACGCACGCCGCGAGCAGGTTCCCCTCGCCGGTTTCCGCGATTTTCGTGAGGGCATCCAGCGCGGCCTTGCAGGCCGCATCGTCCCGCTCCGCGCGGATGCGCTCCAGCCGGGCGATCTGGGATTCGCGCACCTTCGTGTTGTCGATGTCGAGAACCTCGATCTCGTCCACCTCGTCCGGCACGAAGCGGTTGACGCCGACGATGACATCCTCGCCCCGGTCGACCCGCGCCTGGCGGCGCGCGGCGGCTTCCTCGATCCGCAGCTTGGGCATGCCGGACTCGACAGCGCGGGTCATGCCGCCCAGTTCCTCGACCTCACCGATGAGCTTGCGCGCCTCGACGACCAGGCTGTTGGTCAGGCTCTCCACATAGTAGGAGCCCGCCATCGGATCGACGACGTTGGTGATCCCGGACTCGTGCTGGAGGATGAGCTGGGTGTTGCGCGCGATCCGCGAGGAAAAGCGCGTCGGCAGTGCGACCGCCTCGTCGAAGGAGTTCGTGTGCAGCGACTGGGTGCCGCCCAGCGTCGCGGCCAGCGCCTCGATCGTGGTGCGCACGATGTTGTTGTAGGGGTCCTGCTCGGTCAGCGACACGCCCGACGTCTGGCAATGGGTGCGCAGCATCAGCGAGCGTTCGTCCCGGGCGTCGAACTCGTCGCGCAGCAGGTGCGCCCAGAGGAACCGGGCGGCGCGCAGCTTGGCGATCTCCATGAAGAAGTTCATGCCGATGCCGAAGAAGAAGGACAGGCGCGGCGCAAACTTGTCGACATCGAGCCCCGTGGACCGTGCGGCACGCACATACTCCACCCCGTCGGCGAGCGTGAAGGCGAGCTCCTGCACCGCCGTCGCCCCGGCCTCCTGCATGTGGTAGCCGGAAAT
>JAEPNS010000002.1:14764-18898 GCA_017643325.1 Alphaproteobacteria bacterium
GATCGAGTTGAACCGGGGCATGTGCTCCGCGGTGTAACCGATGATATCGGCCACGATCCGCATCGAGGGCTCGGGCGGGTAGATGTAGGTGTTCCGGACCATGAACTCCTTGAGGATGTCGTTCTGGATGGTCCCGGAGAGCTTCTCCTGCGATACCCCCTGTTCCTCGGCCGCGACGATGTAGTTCGCCATCACCGGCAGCACGGCGCCGTTCATGGTCATCGACACGCTCATCTCGTCGAGCGGGATGCCGTCGAACAGGATCTTGGCGTCTTCCACGCTGTCGATGGCGACACCGGCCTTGCCCACGTCGCCGACCACGCGCGGATGGTCGCTGTCGTAGCCGCGATGGGTCGCGAGGTCGAAGGCGACCGACAGCCCGCGCTGCCCGCCCTCGAGCGCCTTGCGGTAGAACGCGTTGGATTCCTCGGCCGTCGAGAAGCCCGCATACTGGCGCACGGTCCACGGGCGCCCCGCATACATGGTGGCACGCGGCCCGCCGACAAAAGGCGGGAAGCCCGGCAGGTTGTCCTTCCAGGCGATGTCCTCGAGATCCGCGGCCGTATACAGCGGCTTGATCGAGATGCCCTCGGGCGTGTCCCAGATCAGGTCGTCGGGGTCGCGCTCGCGCAACTCCTTGTCGGCGCGTGCGCGCCACTCATCGAGGGTATTCTTCGAGAAATCGGCCATTTGCCCGCTCGCGGGGGTCGTCAGCAAAGGGCGCAGAGTATAGTCGCTGGGATCAGGCGGGTCTATTGAGCGGCGGCGGGGAAGGATTCAAGTCGACGGAACGGCACCGGCGCATCGAAACCGCGCAGTTCGGCGCTCTCCTGCGAGACCGGGATGTCTCCGAGCGTGGCCGCGACAGCCGGGTCTTCCGCGATCTCCTCGGACAGGACAATGTCGCCGCCGGCGCTCTGGCCCTGCAGCCGCGCGGCCATGTTGACGGTCGTGCCGAAATAGTCGAGCCGGTCGTTCAGGGTCACGGCGATGCACGGGCCCTCGTGCAGCCCGATCTTGATCGTTACCGCGTCGTCGGTGCCCGCGCTCTGCGCGTGCTCGGCATTGAAGGCGGCGACCGCCTGCTGGATTTCGATGGCCGCAGCCAATGCGTTTCCCGGATCGGTGAACGCCGCCATCACGGCATCGCCGATCGTCTTCACGACCGCGCCGTCATGGTTGCGCACGATCTGGGTGAGGACCGCGAAATGGTCCCGCACGAGCCCGTAGGCCCGAGCATCGCCGATCGTCCCGTACAGCGCCGTCGACCCGCGCAGATCGGTGAACATCAGCGCGACCCGCTGGATGGAGACCTCGTCGCCCGGGCGCAGCACCTGGTCCGAGAACAGGTCACGGAAGGCCTGCAGCGCCGTCACCCTGTCGGCGGTCAGCGCATCACGTTCCCAGACGAGTTCCTCGACGATCACGATACGGTCGTGGGGCGACGTGTTGGAAAGGGCAAGCTTGCCGGGCGCCGCCGGTTCGCCCGCGGTGACCGCGTCGGCCGACACCGTGACCGCCGGAAAGCCGCCGCCTTCATAGTCGATATCCGTCTCGGGACCGGCTTCCAGCGTGCGCAGCCGGTAGGGACCGGGCGGGAAGCCGGCGTCCAGTTCGCGCGCCTCGCCCGCGGGGACGGCGATCTGCGCGACCACGTGCGGCGTGCTCATGGGCCCGAACAGGCAATACTCGCCGAAGGCGATCGGGCGGATGCCCGGGGCAGGCTGGAAACTCAGTTCCACGTTTCGCGAGAATTCGCGGTCGTAGTCGATGTTGCAGGTCCCGCAGTGGGCGCCGGTCGGGAGTTCGTCGAGGCCGCTCGAGATCGATTTCGCGACCCGGCAGCGCGGGCAGAGGATATCCCAGCGCAGGTTCAGGAGCCCGACGCGCGTCGCCTCGAGGCACAACTCGATGACATGGCGCGCCGGCGCATTCCAGCGGCGCGCCAGCTCCAGCGGCCGCAACTTGACCACGTCGACTTCCTGGCCGGTCGTGGCGAGGTCCGCCAGCTTTCGGGCGAGACCGTGGCCGTGGGGCGACTCCTCGATCGCCGCGACCGCGTTGTCGACGCGCTGCCGCGTGCCGGCGTCAAGCTTCGGCGGCTCCACGTCAAACGGTACATCCCGCTCGCCGGCGACGAAGCGGGCGACATTCTCGACCATGCGCCCGAAGGTCTTGTCGACGGACTTGAAGAACACGGTCCGCAAGACGATCTCGCCGAGCAGGCCGGCGGCTTCCGCCGACAGCGTGTAGATGCACCTGCAGCCCGTCCCGTCGGGTTCCAGGCGCATCTGGGCGCACAGCATCTTGAGCGGCCCCTTCGTGAAGTGCCGCCGGTGCTCGAACCACTGGTTTGCGACCCAGTTGACCGGCTCCTCACGCCACTCCAGCGTCATTCGGCCCTGCTTGCCGCGACCCTCGTAAAGGACCGAACCGTCGGGCTGCGGCGTCTCGATGATGTCGTGCTTGGGAAGCCCGGCGGCCTCGTTGAAGCGTGCCGTGTCGGAGAGATAGGGCCACAGGCTCTCCGGCGATTGCTCGAATGTCCAAACCCACTGGTGGCTGTGCACCGCCATTGGCGAACTCCTGTCGCGCGGCGTCGGGACCGACCGCGCCCGGTTCCTTCTCCACTACGCCGCCAAAGCGCTACCAGATCAAGCCCGGAACCGCGAAGGTCGGCCGCGCGGGCGCGTCGGCGAGAAGCGCCTCGAGCGCCGCGGCGCTCGGCAACGCGCCGTAGGAGACCCCCAGCCGCTCGCCCGCGATCCCGCTGACGACAAAGGCGGAATCGATGCCGGCACCCGCCGCGCCGGCGATATCGGTGCCGAGGCCATCCCCGATCATGAGCACCCGTTCCTTCGGCGGCTGCCCGAGGGCCGCAAGGACCGCGTCAAAGACCGGCTGGTAGGGCTTTCCGTGCCAGGCGACGTCTCCCCCGAAACGGGTTTCGTAGGACTCCGCGATTGCGCCGGCGCAGATTTCGCGCTGGTCGCCGCGCAACACCTCGCGATCGGGGTTGGTGCAAACCATCGGCAGGTTCCGCTCCGCCGCGCGCACCAGCTCCGGGAGATAGTCGTCCAGGGAATCCCCGGCTTCGCGCGGGCCGGTGCAGATCACGAAATCGGCCTCCTCGATCTCCGCCTCCGCCTCGATCGCCGGATTGTCGAGCATCGGGCGATGCCGGTCGGGCCCGATGAAGGCCGCCTTGGAGCCCAGCCTCGCATGCCAGGGATCGGCCCGGTCGCGGATCGCATGCCAGGCGACCTCGCCCGAGCAGAAGATGTCGTCGTAGATGGTGTCCGGGACCCCGATGCCGTCGAGCACCTTGCGCACGCCCGACACCCGGAACGGCGCGTTCGACAGCAGCACCACGCCGGTCCCCGCGTCCTTGAACGCGGCCAGGCATTCGACCGAGCCGGGCAAGGGGTGGATTCCGTTGTGCAGGGTTCCCCAGAGATCGACGATCAGGTGATCGTAGCGATCGGAGACGGCGGAGAGGTTGGGTATCAGCTCGATGGTCATGGCACGGCGCAGAACAGACGGACGTGTGCGCGTATGCCACGCGCGGCGCGCCGTTGAAAGCGCGACGGCGGAGAAAGTCAGTCGGAGCGGCTGAGGCGCGGCTCGCCGAACAGGTAGCCCTGTCCGAAATCGATCCCGTAGTCGAGCAGCTCGACGAGCTGCTTCTCGTCCTCGATCTTCTCGACGATCAGGTCGAGGCCGTCGCGGTCGAGCCATTCCTTGACGTCCGACGCGGCAATCCCGTTCGCCAGCGCGCCGTTGCCGGCCAGGAAGAACTGCGCATCGACCTTCACGAAACGGAAGTTCTTGGCCGACAGGCCCGGCAGGTCGAGGTTCAGGTGGCTGAGCTGGTCGAGGGAGAAGCGGAAACCGAGGTCGGCGAGCCGCGCGAGGTTTCCGATGGTCGCGGGCGGCGCGGACTCGATGTCCGCCTGGCCGAACTCGAAGAAGAGCTTCGGCGCAAGGTCCGGGTTTTCGGACACGAAGTCGACGAAATCGCCGATGAAATTCGTGTCGGTCAGGCTGTCGCGCGAGATGTTGCAGAAGAAGGCGGTGTCGTAGTTGCGGCGCTGGGTGCGGCGGATCAGCTGGACGCAGCGGAAGAGCAGCATG
>JAEPNS010000002.1:18908-31079 GCA_017643325.1 Alphaproteobacteria bacterium
GATCACACGTCCGTCCTCGGACCGGATGCGCGTGTAGCACTCGTAGAAGCGGTTCTTGCGCTGGGGCAGGCTGACGATCGGCTGGAGATAGACGTCCACCCGGTCGAGACGCAGCGCCTCGCGCACGATATCGAGGATTTCCTCGTCCTCGGCGGACCGCAGGTCCTCGCCGGACGGGGCCGACACCGACTTGCCGCCCTCGACCGCGACCAGTTTCGGGCGCTCGTTGACCTGCATCTGGCCGGCCATGGCGGCGACTTCCGCCTGCTTCTGCGAAAAGCTTACGATCAGGCCCTGCAGAACCTTCACCTCCGAGACCATCTGCGACACGCGCTGCTCGCCCGCCTTGCCGACCTGTTCCAGCGCCTGGCGCATCTGCAGCGCCTGGGTCTGGGTGTTCAGAAGGTCCTCGGCGATCTCTCGCGTCTGGCGGCGAACGAGATTCATTTCCTCCGCCATCCGCCGGTTCCGCTCGCTCTGCGCGAAGACGTACTGGGCAAAGACGCACGCAAGGAAGACGATCCCCCCGACGAACGGCGCGGTCGCCTGGGTGACGAAGGAGACATAGACCGGCGCCAGCAACGCGATCGCGGATGCGAAGACGAAGTAGGACGCGGCAATGATGGCGTGCAGGATCAGTGGCATGGCTCTGGAAGGGAATTTGCCCCGCCAAGCCTTGCGATATGGTTAACGGAATTTAGTTCCTGAGCGCGATGTCCGAGATTGAAATGTCATGCCCGGGCTTGACGGAGCAGGAGCGGCGTCAACGCTCCGCCGGCAGCGCCTGCTCGACAAGGCTCGCCCAGTAGGACACGCCGATGGGGATCACCTCGTCGTTGAAGTCGTAGCCCGGGTTGTGGAGCATGCAGCCGCCCTCGCCCGCGCCGTTCCCGACCCAGACATAGGTTCCGGGCTTCTCGCGCAGCATGTAGGCGAAATCCTCCGAGCCCATGCTCGGCACCGGGCTGCGGTTGATCGCGCCGTCGCCGACGACCGCGCTCGCGGCTTCGGCGGCCAGTTCGGTTTCCTCGACCGTATTGACCGTGGCCGGGTAGCGCTTCTCGTAGCGCAGCTCCGCGGTCGCCCCGTAGGCGGCACAGATGCCGTCGGCGATCCGTTTCATGGCCGGCTCCACGGTGTCGCGGACCTCCTCGCGGAACGAGCGCACGGTGCCGGCCAGCGTCACCTCGTCCGGGATGACATTGTAGGCATCGCCGCCGTGGATCTGGGTCACGGAGACCACCAGCGCATCGATCGGGTCGGTGTTGCGGCTGGTGATCGACTGCAGCGCGCCGACCACCTCGGAGGCGACCACAATGCTGTCCACGCCCTGGTGCGGCATCGCCCCGTGGCTGCCGCGGCCGCGGATGACGAGGTCGAAGATGTCGAACGCCGCCATCATCGGCCCGGGCGCGACCGCGAACTCGCCGACCGGCATCCCCGGCCAGTTGTGCATGCCGTAGATCGCCTCGACCGGGAACTTCTCGAACAGGCCTTCCTTCACCATGACCTCGGCGCCGCCCTCGGCCTCCTCGGCCGGCTGGAACACGAAGTAGACCGTGCCGTCGAAATCCTTCGTCTCGGCCAGGTACTTCGCCGCCCCGAGCAGCATGGTCGTGTGGCCGTCATGGCCGCAGCCGTGCATCTTGCCGGGCACGGTCGAGGCATGCGCGAAGTCGTTGCCCTCCTCCATCGGCAGCGCGTCCATGTCGGCTCGCAAGGCGATGGCGCGGTTGCCGGTCCCCACCGTCAGCTTGCCGACGACACCGGTCTTCGCGAGGCCGGTCTCGACCTCGACACCGAAGCTCTCGAGCCGCTCGGCGACCAGCGCGGCGGTGCGCTCCTCCTCGAAGGCAAGCTCCGGATGGGCATGGAAATCCCGCCGCCATTCGGTGAGCAGGTCGTGGTCGCGCTTGATCTCGTCGCGGATGTTCATTCCTGTTGTCCTCTCCTGCGCCTCACGGCACCTTTTCAAAGCACGCGATGGTTCGCCACCGGGATGCGCGCGCGCACGTCCTTCATGTAGTCCAGGTCAATCTCGGCCGTGGCGTGCCCCGGGCCCTCGGCGGCCTGGGCCAGCACGTGGCCCCAGGGGTTCACGATCATCGAATGGCCCCAGCTCGCCCGCTCGTCGTTGCCCTCGAAATAGGTCCCGGTCTGCGCCGCGGCCACCACATAGGTCTGGGTCTCGAGCGCGCGGGCGCGCAGCAGCACCTCCCAGTGGTCCTTGCCGGTCTGGAGCGTGAAGGCGGCGGGCACCATGATGACGTCCGCGCCCTCGCGCGCGAGCGCCGTGTAGAGCTCTGCGAAGCGCAGGTCGTAGCAGATGCTGCAGCCCACCGTGGTGCCGTCGGCGTCGTAGGTCACGACCTCCCGGCCCGCGCCGAAGGTGTCGGACTCGCGGTAGTCGCGCCCGTCCGGCGTCGTCACGTCGAACAGGTGGATCTTCCGGTAGCGGGCCAGTTCATCCCCCGCGCGGTCGAACGCGATGGTGGTGTTGTAGAAATCCTCGCCATCCCGTTCCACGAAACTGCCGCCATGGACGAAGACGCCGTGGTCGCGGGCGATGCCGCGCAGGGTCTCGTAGGCCGCGCCGCCGTCGCCGCCGCGCGCGGGCAGGTCTTCCGCCGCGGCGCGCTTGTCGGCCACGGACGCGCCCATGAAGGCGAACACCTCGGGGAAGACCAGCATGTCCGGCCGGTCGCGTTCGACGGCGCGCGCGGCGAGCGCGCGCGCCTGGTCGAGGTTGGCCGCCTTGTCGCTGCGGGTGTTCATCTGGATGGCGCTGATTTTCATGTTTGGCAACAGACCTGAGAATTTGTCACATCCAGCCCCACGCGGTTCTAATTTTGGATGCCGTCAAATTCGTAGGAGAAGAAGCCGAGTGCGGCAAATAAATGGTCGGTGCGGGCATATTGTAATTGGCGAACGGATTGTTTTTGGAAGACCCGATTTTCCGATGGCCTAACACTGCAATATTCTCAACTATCCAACCGGATTGTCCCATTTGGTCAAAATAGCCTTTGAAGTCGGGAAGATTCTTGGTTTTTCCTTCTTTCACCCAGAGAGGAAGCAATACGTAAGGAAATTCATCGCAATCGGCGATCAGTTCGCCCGGGCTCTTCGCATATTCTCCCTCCTCTCCTTCCTGCATCGAACTGATGAACACAAATACATCGATAACTCGATCATCTTTCAGCGCAACTTGCTTGACGTTGTTTTGAAGATTCTTCGGAGCAAACCCACTTGCACCGGTGAGAGCCCTCATAACCGACGATTTTCTCGATTCAGGATTTCCGATAATTACATATGCTCGTGTCATAACTAGGACTCCGTCGGGTTCATCACGGTCTCACCAGTTGAAAAGTGTAGTACGACCTTGTCTCATCAGATAACCCCCGTCATCCTGTCCGGCGGCGCGGGCACCCGGCTCTGGCCCATGAGCCGGCGCGACTACCCCAAGCAGTTCCTGCCGCTGGCGGGCGACAACGCGATGCTGGAAGACACCGCGCGCCGCGTCGCGGTGCCGAACCGCTTCGCGCCGGTCCTCGTCGTCTGCAACGAGGAGCACCGGTTCATGGTCGCCGAGCAGCTCCGCCGCCAGGAACAGACGCCGCAGGGCATCCTGCTCGAGCCGGTCGGCCGCAACACCGCGCCCGCGCTCACCGCCGCGGCCCAGTGGCTGCTCGAGCGCGACCCGGACGCGATCATGCTGGTGCTGCCGTCGGACCATGTCGTGCAGGACGTGAAGGCGTTCCGGGCCGCCGCGCTCACCGCCGGCGAGGCCGCGCAGGCCGGTCGCCTGGTCACCTTCGGGATCGAGCCCCGCGCGCCGGAAACCGGGTTCGGCTACATCGCCGCCGGGGACGCGCTCGCCGGTATCGAGGGCGCGCGGGCGGTCGAGGGCTTCGTCGAGAAGCCCGACCTGAAGACCGCCGAGCGGTTCGTCGCCGGCGGCAACCATTTCTGGAACAGCGGGATGTTCGTGTTCCGCGCCGACGCGCTGCTTGCCGAGATCGAGGCCTTCGAGCCCGCCATCGCGACCGCCACCCGCGCGGCGCTCGACGCCGGGTCGGAGGACCTGGACTTCTTCCGCCTCGACAGGGCCGCCTTCGCCGAGGCGCCGGCGGAATCCATAGACTACGCGGTCATGGAAAAGACCGACCGGGCCGCCGTCGTGCCCGTCGATATGGGCTGGTCCGACGTCGGCTCCTGGCGCGCGCTGTGGGAGATCGGCTCCAAGGACAACGCGGGCAACGTCGTGGTCGGCGACGTGATGCAGGTCGGCGCGCGCGACTGCTACCTGCGCAGCGACGGAACGCTGGTGGCGGCGATCGGCTTGGAGGACTTCGTCGTCGTCGCCTCCACCGATGCCGTCCTCGTGGCGCCGAAGGACGAGGTGCAGCAGGTCCGCGACATCGTCGATCAGCTCGACAAGGCCGGGCGCAGCGAGGCCGTGACCTTCCCCGAGGTCTACCGCCCGTGGGGCTGGTACAAGACGCTCAACGCGGGCCCGGGCTTCCACGTCAAGCGGATCACGCTGCACGCGGGCGGGCGCGTGAACCTGCGCCGCCACCGCCACGCGGCCCAGCACTGGACCGTGGTCAGCGGCACCGCGCATGTCACGCTGGAGGGCGAGGAGCACAGGCTGGAGCCGGGCGAATCCATCTCGATCCCCGCCGGCGCAGCCCACGACCTCGCGACGGCGGACAACCGCGAGCTCTCGCTGATCGAGGTGCAGGCCGGTCCGAACGCGGGCCGGGACGCGTTCGAGCGCCTCGAGGACGGCTGAGCGCGCTTGCCCGCATCGGCCGGGACGAATAACGTCGGCCCGACATCGCACCCGAACCGCGAGAGAAAACGCCATGGCTCCGTCCGACCGCACAGGTTTCGCCCCGAATTCCGCCGCCGCGCGGGATATCGAGTACTACCTGCACCCCTTCACCAACCTGAAGCTGCACGAGAAGAACGGCCCGCTCATCGTCAACGAGGGCAAGGGCATCTACGTCTATGACGACCAGGGCAACGAGATCATCGAGGGGATGGCCGGCCTGTGGTGCACGTCGCTGGGCTTCGGCGAGGAGCGGCTCGCCAAGGTCGCCTACGAGCAGATGCTGCGCCTGCCCTACATGCAGGGCTTCACCCACCGCTCCAACGAGGTCGCGATCGACCTGGCGGAGAAGCTGATCCAGATCGCGCCGGGCGCGATGGGCAAGGTGTTCTTCACCAACTCCGGGTCCGAGGCGAACGACACCCAGGTGAAGATCGTCTGGTACTACAACAACGCCCGCGGCAAGCCGGAGAAGAAGAAGATCATCGGCCGCCACAAGGCCTACCACGGCATCACCCTTGCCGCCTCCAGCCTGACCGGCGTCGACTACGCCCAGAAGGGCTTCGACGTCCCGCTCGACCGCTTCCTGCATGTCACCACGCCACACTACTGGCGCGAGGGGCAGGAGGGCGAGAGCGAGGACGAATTCTCGACCCGGCTCGCCCAGGAACTCGACGACCTCATCGAGGCGGAAGGCCCCGACACCGTCGCGGCCTTCATCGCCGAGCCGGTGATGGGCGCGGGCGGGCTGATCCCGCCGCCGGCCGGCTACTTCCCGAAGATCCAGAAGGTGCTCAAGAAGCACGACGTGCTGATGATCGCCGACGAGGTCATCACCGGCTTCATGCGTACCGGCAACATGTTCGGTTGCGAGACCTACGACATCCAGCCGGACCTGATCTCCATCGCCAAGGCGCTGTCCTCGGCCTACCTGCCGATCGGCGCGGTGATGATGACCAACGAGGTCTACAACGTGCTGCGCGAGGGCGGCGACAAATTCGGCATGTGGAACACCGGCTACACCTATTCCGGCCATCCGGTCTCCGCCGCCGTGGCGCTGGAAACGCTGCGCATCTACGAGGAACGCGACATCCTCGGCCATGTGCGCTCGGTGATGGACGGCTTCCAGGAGCAGATGGCGGCCCACGCCGACCACCCGCTCGTCGGCGAGAAGCGCGGCGTCGGCCTGTTCGCCGCCTGGGAACTGACGCCGGACAAGGAGAACAAGGGCACGTTCGACCCCGCCCGGCGCGTCGCCTTCCAGATGGCGGCGTTTGCCCAGGCCAACGGCCTGATCATGCGCGCGCTGCCGTCCGACACCATCGCGCTGTGTCCGCCGCTGATCATCAGCGAGGCGGAGATCGAGGAAACGGTCAGGCGCGCGGCGAAGTCGCTCGACGACATCTACAAGTGGGTCCAGGACGAGGGGCTGGTCTAGCCCCTCGCCCGGGGCCGCGATCCGCGCTAACATCCACGCAGGAAACAAGGAAACGGGAGCAACGCCATGAGCGAAGCAGTTGCGTACGATGAGAACGCCACGCCGGGGTACGAGGTCCGCCGCAAGGACGACCCCGTGTTCGTCGAGGGCCGCCGGGATTTCTTCGACTACATCGATCTTGGCACCCAGGAGGCGAGCGACGGCAAGATGCGGGTCCAGATCACCCGCGCCAAGAAGGGCCTCGTGAAGCCGACCGGCTGGCACGTCCACAAGTGCGAGGGCCAGTTCGTCTACATGCTCGACGGCTATCTCGACCTCGCCTTTGCCGACCAGACCGTGCGTCTGGAGGCCGGCGATTCGATCTATATCCCGGGCGACACGCCGCACAACGAGACCGGCACGTCCGAAATGTTCGACCTGATCGAGATCTCGATCCCGGCGAAGATGGACACCGAACCCTGCGATCCGCCGCCGGGCTGCGAGGCGTAGCTGGACGGCAGGGAGCACGTCCGCGCCGGATTGGTTTACGCGTTCTCAACACCTGTGGCGTCTGGTGCGCGTCGAGACGTCCGGAGCGAACGCGGCGTGAAAATCGCGGTGTTCCGGGAAAGAACTGCGGCGAGCCGCCGCGATGGAATTTCCGACCGGGTGGGTATAATTTCCTCCTGACACACGAGCGTCGGTGGCTTGCCCCTCCGTCGGGGCCGGCTGGCGGGATTGGCCGATGGACTACGAGAAGCATTTTTCAGACAACCTGAACGGCATGCGCGCCGAGGGGAATTACCGTGAGTTCGCGGACCTGGAGCGTATGTCCGGGGACTTTCCACGCGCGGTGCGCCATGTCGACGGCGGCACCCAGGAGATCGTCGTCTGGTGCGCCAACGATTATCTCGGCATGGGCCAGCACCCGCAGGTGCTCGAGGCCATGCACGAGGCGCTCGACAAGTGCGGCGCCGGCGCCGGCGGCACCCGCAACATCTCCGGCACCAACCACTACCACGTGCTGCTCGAGGAGGAACTGGCCGACCTGCACCGCAAGGAAGCCGCACTCCTGTTCACGTCGGGCTACGTCGCCAACTGGACGGCGCTGTCGACCCTGGCCTCTCGGCTACCCGACTGCCTTGTGATTTCCGACGCGCTGAACCACAACTCGATGATCGAGGGCATCCGGCACGGCCGCTCGGAAAAATCGATCTTCCGCCACAACGACCCCGAACATCTCGACGAGATCCTGTCGGACGTCGACCCGGACCGGGCCAAGATCGTCGCGTTCGAGTCCGTCTATTCGATGGACGGCGACATCGCGCCGATCGCGGAGATCGTGGAGGTCGCCGAGAAGCACAACGCGCTCACCTATCTCGACGAGGTCCACGCGGTGGGCATGTATGGCGAGCGCGGCGCGGGCGTGGCCGAGCGCGACGGCCTGATGCACCGGGTCGACATCGTGCAGGGCACGCTGGGCAAGGCCTTCGGCAATATCGGCGGCTACATCGCCGCATCGGCCAACTTCGTGCGCTCGAACGGCGCCGGCTTCATCTTCTCGACGTCGCTGCCGCCGCACGTGGCGGCAGGCGCGCGCGCGGCGATCCGCATCCTGAAGTCCGACAACGCGATCCGCGAACGCCACCAGGAGCGCGCTGCGACGCTGAAGCAGCGCCTGACGGCGGCGGGCATGGAGGTCATGCCGTCGGTGAGCCACATCGTGCCGGTCTTCGTCGGCGATCCGCGCCTGTGCAAGATCGCGAGCGACGAGTTGCTCGACCGTCACGGCATCTACGTTCAGCCGATCAACTACCCGACCGTGCCCCGCGGCACGGAACGCCTGCGCATCGCACCGACACCGCTGCACGACGACGCGATGATGGACCAGCTCGTCGCCGCGTTCGAGGATGTGTGGACCCGCCTGGAGCTGCGTTCGGCGGCCTGACCGCACGGAACGAACTTGATGGAAATTCGTTTGTGGTGCGAACGCTTCGCAAGTAGAGTTTCCCGGCCATGTACCGCGACAAGACACTGATCCCCAGCGAGGCCATCCGGCTCTGCATGCTGGGCTCGCTGGCGCTGCACCCGTTCACCTATGCGGAACTGGCGCGCGAGGTGCGTGCCTTCACGAGCCGCATCGCCGGGCCGTCGCTGGACATGATGGGCTCGTCCATCGAGGTGCTGCGCGCCGAAGGGCTGGTGCGCCCGGTCGACGACAAGCCCGACCCGGCCGACGAGATCCTGGAACTCACCGACGCCGGACGCGAGGAACTGCGCGACCTTCTGATCTCGAATGTGCGCAGCCCCGTCGACGGGGTCTCGCAGCTCGTCTTCGCGCTCAAGCTGCGCTTCCTCCACCTCCTGACGGAGGAGGACGCGCGCGACCAGATCGTGCGCATGACGGAAATCAGCGAGACCGAACGGGCCCGCCTGATCGACCTGAAGTCGCGATACGGCAGCGAACCCGGCCGGTTCGACGCCTGGCTCGACCTTGAGCTCGCCCAGGTCGAGGACAGGCTCGAATGGCTGGCGTCGATGGCCTGACGGCAGGCGTTACTCGGCAGCCTCGCTGTCCGGCCACACACCCTCGGCCTTCAGCCGCTCCACCGATTCCGGCGACCACTCGACACCCGGCGTGTCGCCGCCGACCACGGCCATGATCGTGCCACGGCTCTCGCCCTCGCGCGCGCTCACGCACTCGAACCGGCGCTGGATGCCGGGCGGGAAGGACACCACATCCTTCTCTTCGAGGATGACATGGTCGTCCCCTTCGTCACCCTCCCACTCGAACTTCCAGGTGCCCTCGACCACCACGAACGTCTCGTTGGTGTCGTGGTTGTGCATCATCACACCCTGGCCGGGATCGGCCGTGACGTAGCCGATACCGAAACCGGCCTTGAGGTGCGAGATCTTGGGCTTCGCCTCATCACCGATCGGCGAATAGACATCCTCGCCGCCGGGCTGCTCGAAGCCGAGCGCATTGCGAAAAGTCCTGCGAAAGCCGTCGACCTCCTGGTCGGGCAGGCCGCCGTCCGCGGTCTCGATCTCGTCGAAACGCGCGACGCATTTGAGGACGTCTTCCTTCTTCGGCTTGAAAACCGGAATGGCCATGTTTCGGATCTCCTCCAGATTGGGTGGGCGGGATTTTACGCAGGGCGTCCCGGCCCGAATTGCTCTGGATCAATCCTTTTTCGGCGGCCCGCCGTTGTCAATCCGCCGACGCCCCCTGTTCCGCCGTGAACTGAAGTCCCATGCGTTCGATCCCGGCTTTGGCATCGGCCCCGAAGCGTTCTTCGAGCTTCGCGCCGACCTCGGGAGGATAGTAGACGTCGCGCAGGGCATCTTCCGGCTGCCCGGCAATGATCACCAGCAGGGTCGCGTTCTCCGTTTCGGAGACATTCTCGAACTGGCGCATCACGCCCGGCGGCACTGCGATGAAGTCATTCTCGTCGAGGATCGTCTCGAAACGTCCGTGATCCCCGTACCTGATCCGGAACCGCCCCCTGAGGCACATGAAGCTCTCATGGGTCTCCACATGGGCATGGATCGCGGGGCCGTCGCCCGGCGGGCAGTCGAGGACATAGACCGAGATTCCGCCACCGCCGACCGCCGCGCCCGGCGCCGCGCCTTCCGACACGATGGTGTAAATCCGGTCTGCCGCAATCATGCGCAGCGCCTCGGGCGGCACTCCCTCGCGTTCGGCGTAGTCGTTCTCGATGGGCTTGAGCTTCGCAAAACGCGCGATGTGCCTGGCCATCGCGTCCGGGGTGATGTCGACGGTTTTCATGCTTGCCTCCCGGACCGGCGGCTACTCGGCCGCCTCGTCCTCCGGCCAGACTCCGGCCGCCTTGAGCTTCTCCACGGATTCCGGCGAGTACTCGCCACCGGGCTGGTCGCCGCCGATAACACCGAGCAGCACGCCCTTTTCGGCGCCGTCGCGCGCGGTCTTGCACTCGAAGCGGCGCTGGATACCGGGTTCGAAGGAGATGACGTCCTTCTCTTCGAGCACGACTTCCTCGTCACCCTCGTCGCCTTCCCACTGGAGCTTCCAGGTGCCCTCCATCACCACGAACGTCTCGTTGGTGTCGTGGGTGTGGGTCATCACGCCCTGGCCGGGACGCGCCGACACATAGGCGAGTCCGAAGCCCGGCTTCAGGTGGGTGATGAAGGGTTTTGCCTCGTCACCGACCGGCGAATAGGTCTCTGCTCCCTCCGGCTGCTGGAACCCGAGCACGTTCGAGAATGTGCGGTGGTAGCCCTCGACCGCCGCGTCGGGCAGGCCGCCGTCCGTGTGGTAGAGATCGTCGAACTTTGCGACGCATTTGAGGACATCTTCCTTCTTCGGCTTGTGGACCGGGATCGGCATGGCGTGGCTCCTGGGTATCGTTGTCGGTATTGCGGTGACGCGATGCCGGCATTCAAGCTCGCGATGGAAATCCCGGCAATAAACCGGCCCGAATGGAGCCATTCGCCCGTACAATGGGGGCATGATCGAGGATCGGAAGATCGACCTGCACTTGCTGCGCTGCCTCGACGTGCTGATCGCCGAAGGCAGCGTCACGCGGGCGGCCGAACGCATGGATATGAGCCAGCCGGGCATGAGCAACGCGCTCGCCCGGCTCCGCGAGGTGTTCGGCGACCCGCTGCTGGTGCGCACGCCGAAGGGCATGGAGCCCACCGATCGCGCGCTTGTGGCGCGTGATTCGGTGCGCGAGGCGCTCGACCGGATCGAGGGCGCGCTGGCCGGGGATGCCGAGTTCGATCCGGCGACGGCGTCGCTGAACGTGACCATTGCGACGACCGACTATGCGAGTTTCGTCCTGATGCCGCCGCTGATGGCACGGCTCGCTGCCGAGGCGCCGGGAATGACCCTGACGATCCGTCCGCCGGACCTCGGCGCGATCCGCGAATGGCTGCAGGAGGGCAGCGGCGAACTGGTGATCGGCTTCCTGCCAAACGCGGCAGAGACCCTGAAGACCTCGACGCTCTACCGCGAACGTCTGGTCGCCGTGGCCCGGCCCGGCCACCCGGAAATCGACGGTGTCCTGTCTCTGGAGGCGTTTGCGGCGGCGCGCCATGTCATTTTCGGCTCCGCCTTCAGCGGGCTGTCGACGCTGGAATCCCATCTCGACGAACTGCTGGAGGCCGAAGGCATCGTACGCGACGCCGGCATGCGCATACCCAGCGCCCTGCTCTCGCCCCATCTCGTCGCGTCGAGCGACATGATCGCCATCCTGCCGGAGCGCTTCGTCCGCTCGCTCGAGGCCGGCCCCGCACTGCAGATGCTCGAACTGCCGTTCGACGTGCCCGAGCTGCCCGTCGCGATGATCTGGCATGAGCGCACGCAACAGAGCGGCGCGATGGCCTGGCTGCGCGAGAAGCTGCGCGAAGTCGCGCGGAGCGTCTAGCTAGTACAGGTGCTGGCCGCCGGTGACGAAAATCTCGGTGCCGGTCACGTAACCGAAATCCGGATTGCAGAGCTGGAAGACCGTCGCCGCGACCTCCTCGGCGGAGCCCATGCGCCGCATGGGAATGCGGTTGACCAGCGGCTCATACTCGTCGCCGATCATCTCGGTCTCGATCTCGCCGGGCGCGACGGCGTTGACGCGCACGTTGAGCTCGGCGAACTCGACCGCCATCTCGCGGGTCAGTGCCGACAGGGCCGCCTTCGAGGTCGAGTAGGCCGTCCCGGCAAAGGGATGGATCGCATGCCCGGCGATGGACGTGATGTTGACGATGGCCGCACCGCCGCCGGCATCGGGCTCCTGCTCGTCCTGCTTGCCGGCCTTGGCGAGCGGCGCGGCAAAGCCGCGGGCCAGCGCGAGTGGGGCGAAGAAGTTGAGCTGGAACACCTCTCGCCAGTCGTCGATCGGCCCGTTGAGGCAGCCGAGCCGTTCCTGGAACTCGGTCTTGGGCGACA
>JAEPNS010000300.1 GCA_017643325.1 Alphaproteobacteria bacterium
ATCAACGAATCGGAGTGTCGAACGGAGTGTGCGAACCATCATGCCTGTCCTGGTGACCGGAGCCGCCGGATTTATCGGCATGCACGTCAGCGAAGCCCTGATGGCGCGCGGCGAGACGGTCGTCGGTATCGACAACCTCAACGACTATTACGACGTTAGTCTGAAAGAGGCGCGCCTGGAGCGGCTTCGCAAGCACAATGCCTTCAGCTTTGTGCGCGGAGATATCTGCGATCGCGATGCGCTGGACGAAGCGGGACGCGATGCGGACCGGATCGTACATCTGGCCGCGCAGGCTGGCGTGCGTTACAGCCTGGAAAACCCGGGCGCCTATATCCAGGCAAATATCGTCGGCCATCTCAACGTTCTGGAACTGGCCCGCGCCAAGGGCGACGATCTCGTCCACCTCGCCTATGCCAGCTCGTCGTCCGTCTACGGCGGCAACACCAAGCTTCCATTTTCGGTCGACGACCAGGTCGACAATCCGGTTTCTCTCTATGCCGCGACGAAGAAATCGGACGAGCTCATGAGCCATGCCTATGCGGCGACCTACGGGCTGCCGTCGACAGGGCTTCGGTTCTTCACGGTGTATGGCCCCTGGGGCCGGCCGGACATGTCACTGTACATCTTCACGCGGAAGATCCTCGCAGGCGAACCCATCCCGGTTTTCAACAATGGCGAGATGCAGCGGGATTTCACCTACATCGACGATATCGTCGCGGGGGTGCTTGCGGCGCTCGACAATCCGCCGCCGCGTGACGGCGATGCGGCGCCGCACCGCGTGTACAACCTGGGCAACCACAGGTCGGAACCGCTGATGCGGTTCATCGGCCTGATCGAGGATGCGCTCGACACCAGGGCAGAGATTGATTTCCAGCCGATGCAGCCGGGCGACGTGCCCGCGACATATGCCGACATCGAGGCCAGCCGCCGGGACCTGGGGTTCGAGCCGACCACGCCGATCGACGAGGGCATCCCGAAGTTCGTGGCGTGGTACCGGGAGTACCACGGCTAGAGGCGATCAGCGCCGGCGGCCGTAGAGCGCTTCGAGCCGCTCTCCATAGATTTTCCGGATTTCATGACGGCGGATTTTCAGCGACGGCGTCATGAGACCGTTGTCGGTCGTGAAGGCTTCTTCGGCAACGAGGAAGCGGCGCACCTGCTCGATGGGAGACAGGCGCTCGTTCGCGCGTTCAATGGCCTCACGCAGGCGTTCGTGGAATTTTTCCGAATCCGACAATGCGGCGAGGTCGTTGTCGCGCCCGTTCTCGCGCGCCCACTCGGCCATGAACCCGTCCTCGGGAACCAGCACAGCGACCAGATGCGGGCGCTTGTCGCCGTAGACCATTGCCTGGCCGATCTCCGGCTCGAACACGAGCGCGCCTTCGACGCGCTGCGGCGAGACGTTGTCGCCGCCGGAATTGACGATGATGTCCTTCTTCCGGTCCGTGATCTTGATATAGCCGTCCTCGTCGAGTGTGCCGATGTCGCCGGTGTGGACCCAGCCGTCCTTGAGCGCCTCGGCGGTGAGGTCCGGCGCGTTCCAGTAGCCCTGCATCGTCAGTTCACCACGGATCAGGATCTCGCCGTCGTCGGCGATCCTGAGATCGACCCCCGGGAAGGCCGGACCAACGGTGTCGATCTTGATCCGACGTGGTGGATTGGCACTGACGACCGGGGCGGTCTCGGTCTGACCGTAGCCCTGCAGCAAGCGCACGCCCAGCGCGAGGAAGAACACGCCGATGTCGTAGTTGAGCGGCGCGCCCCCGGAGACGAACGCCTTCAGCCGACCCCCAAACCGCCCGGCGACCTTTTTGCGGACCAGCTTGTCGAGCATCTTGTCCTGGATGCGCTCGACGAACGACAGGCCCTCCGGTCCCTGTTCGTACCGCTTGATGCCCAGTTCGACGGCCTTCTTGAACAGTTTCTCGGACAGCCCGCCCTTGCGCTCGATGCCTGCCACGATCCGCTGATGCATCGATTCATACAGGCGCGGGACCGCGGTCATGATGGTCGGATGGACCTCGCCCATGTTCGCGGCGAGCTTGTCGACGCTTTCCGCGTAGTAGATTTCCGCCCCGATGGAGATCGGGAAATGCAGGCCCGCCGTGTGCTCGTAGGAGTGACTGAGCGGGAGAAACGACAGGAAGGCCTCGTTGTCGAGTTCGAGCATCTGCGCGTCCTCGAACAGGTGATAGGCGCCCGTGCAGTTGCACAGGATCGCGCCGTGACTGAGCATCACGCCCTTCGGTGCGCCGCCCGTTCCCGAGGTGTAGATGAGACAGGCCGTGTCGGTCCTCGACAGGGATGCAAGCTCCGCCTCGATGTCGCCGTCCATGGCGGACCCGTCGCGGATCATGTCGCGCCAGTTGACGATGTCTATGGCGTCGCTGGTGCCGCCCGATCCTTCGATCGTCACCATCGTGCGCACATTGCCGGTCTGACGGATGGCGGGCAGGAGCCGCTCGGCGAGACGATCGCTTGAGACGATGGCGGCCCTGGGGTCACAATCGGAAATCAGGTGGACGTGGTCCCCGACAGTGTTGGTCGTGTAGGCGGGCACGGTGATCGCCCCGAGCGCCATGATCGCGATATCGGCGATGCCCCATTCGGGGCGGTTTTCCGAGACCAGCAGCACCCGGTCGCCGCGTTCGACGCCCGCGGCGCGCAAACCGCGCGCCAGTGCAAGGACGTCGTCGCGCGCCTGAGCCCAACTTGAGGACTGCCAGGAATCGTATCGTTTGGCCCAGAAAAGCGGGGTGTCGCCGCACTCGGCGGCTTTCTCAAAAAAGACCTGCGGCAAGGTCTGCCAGCGGTCGTACCGTTCGGCGTAATCCATCCCTGTCCTCGCATGCCCGGTGTCGTTTCGCCCCACGCCCGAAATTGCCGTGAATCGCCGCACCGGCGGTTGTTGCGCCGATATATGGGCCCTATGTGTTGACGAGTTCAAGGAGCCGTTGCCATGTCGAAATCCGCCGCCGCCCGAAAGACGTCCCGCAAGCCGAAGGGCAGTCCCGCCCGCGACAAACTTGGACCGCTCCCGGAGTGGGATCTGACCGACCTCTATGCGTCGCCGGAAAGCGCCGTGTTGCGCGACGACCTGGCGGACATGCGCAAGGCGTCCAAGGCCTTTTCGAAGCGTCTGCAGGGAAAGCTCGCCGGCCTGTCCGGCGACAAGCTGGCAAAGGCGGTTTCCGACTACGAGAAGATCGACGAAGTCCTTTCGCGGATCATGAGCTACGCCTCGCTCTTGTATTCCGGGGATATGACCGACCCCAACAACGGGCGTTTCTACCAATCGATGCGTGAAACGGTGACCGAGATCTCCTCACACCTGCTGTTTTTTGATCTCGAGATCAATCGGATTCCCGACCGCACGCTTTCGAAGAAGTTGAAGGAATCGAAAAGGCTCGCCCGCTACGAGCCGTGGCTGCGCGACGTCCGCGCGTTTCGCGAACACCAGCTCGACGACGAGCTGGAAAAGCTACTGCACGAGAAGTCTGTGGCGGGCCGCGCGGCCTGGAATCGTCTCTTCGACGAGACCATGGCCGAGCTGCAGTTCGAGGTGGATTTGCCCAAAGGCAAGCGGACGCTCGGCAGCGCGGAAGCGTTGAACCTACTTTCCGACAGGGATGGCGCGGTGCGCAAGGCCGCGGCGAAGGCGCTGGGCAAGACGCTTTCGGAGAACGCCCGGGTGTTCACGCTGATCACGAACACTTTGGCAAAGGACAAGGAGATCGAGGACAAGTGGCGCGGCTTCGACCGCCCGGTGTCGAGCCGAAACCTCTCGAACTTCGTCGAGGACGAGGTCGTCGATGCGCTCTCGTCGGCGGTGCAGGCCGCATATCCCGATCTGTCGCACCGCTACTACAAGCTGAAGGCGAAGTGGTTCGGTGTGCGCAAGCTCGACCATTGGGATCGCAACGCGCCGTTGCCGGACAACGACGACCGACTGATCCGCTGGGACGACGCGGTTGACAAGGTGCTCGGCGCCTACCGTCAGTTCTCTCCCGAGCTTGCCGGGGTCGCGAAGGACTTCTTCGACAATGACTGGATCGATACGCCGGTGCGTCCGGGCAAGTCTCCCGGCGCATTCGCGCATCCGACCGTGCCGTCCGCGCACCCGTATCTGTTGCTGAACTACCAGGGCAAGTCGCGCGATGTGATGACCCTGGCGCACGAGCTCGGCCATGGCG
>JAEPNS010000301.1 GCA_017643325.1 Alphaproteobacteria bacterium
GATCGGGCTGGTGCCGCAGGAGCCGGTCGTCTTCTCGGCCGACGCCTGGGAGAACATCCGCTACGGTCGCCCCGATGCGGGCGACGACGAGGTGCGCGCCGCCGCCGAGGCGGCGTCGGCCGCGGCGTTCCTCGACGCGCTGCCCGAGGGATTCGATACCTTCCTGGGCGAGAAGGGCGTGCGCCTGTCGGGCGGCCAGCGCCAGCGGGTCGCGATCGCGCGCGCGATCCTGCGCGACCCGGGGGTGCTGCTGCTCGACGAGGCGACCAGCGCGCTGGACGCCGAGTCCGAACGCGCCGTGCAGGACGCGCTCGCGGGCCTGATGCAGGGGCGGACGACCCTCGTCATCGCGCACCGGCTTGCGACCGTGATGGCGGCGGACCGGATCGTGGTGATGGACGAGGGCGCGATCGTCGCGGAAGGCACCCACGCCGAACTCGTCGCCCAGGGCGGCCTCTACGCCCGCCTCGCGGAACTGCAGTTCGACGTTGCCGGCGTGGCCGCGCAGTAGGCGTTTATCGACCTTTCTTTCCTACCGTCATGCCCGGGCTTGACCCGGGCATCTCAGCACAGACCGAGACGGGATGCCCGGATCAAGTCCGGGCATGACGATAAATGGGGTCGGCCAAATGCCGCGCCCTATCGCTGGTCGAGCTTGAACTCGATGCGGCGGTTGCGGCGGTAGGCGATCTCGTCGCGCCCGGCATCGATCGGCTGGAACTCGCCGAACCCTGCCGCGACGAGGTTCTCCGGGTCGATGCCCTGGTCGACGAGGAACTTCACGACCGAGATCGCGCGCGCGGCGGACAGCTCCCAGTTGGACGGGAAGCGCGCCGTGTTGATCGGGCGCTCGTCGGTGTGGCCGTCGACGCGCAGGATCCAGCTGATGTCGTCGGGGATCTCGGCCGCGATCTGGCGCAGGGTCTGCGCGAACTGCGCGAGCTGGTCCTCGCCCTGCGGGTTGAGTACCGCCTCGCCCGACGCGAACAGCACCTCGGACTGGAAGACGAAGCGGTCGCCCTCGATGCGGATGTCGCTGCGGTCGCCCAGCACCTCGCGCAGCCGGCCGAAGAACTCCGACCGGTAGCGCGCCAGCTCCTGCACCTTGGTGGCGAGCGCCTCGTTCAGGCGCTCGCCGAGATTGACGATCTGTATGTCCTTGTCCGCATTCGCGGCCTCCGAGGCCTCCAGCGCCTCGTTCAGCGCCGCGATCTGCTTGCGCAGCTCGGCAAGCTGCTGGTTTAGGAGCGCGACCTGCGCCTGCGCCTGGGTGGAAATGTCCAGCTGCTCCTCGAAGGACGTTTCGGCCACCTCCGCGCGCTGCAGGAGTTCCGCGAGCCGGATGTCGCGTTCCTCGATCTCCTTCTGCGCCAGTACCGTGCGCTCCTGCTCGTCCGCGAGCCGCGCTTCGAGTTCCTTGGTGAGATCGCGGACCTCGCCCAGTTCGCCGGTCGCCTGCGCGATCTCGGCCTCGAGCCTCTCGCGCACCTCGCGCAGCGCGGCGATGTCGCGTTCGAGCCGCGCCAGGTCGCGCAGCTGGAGCTCGATGGTCTCCCGGTCCGCCTCGACCTTCTCGCGCAGCGCGGCCAGCTCCTCGGCGTTCTCGGCGCGGATGGAGTCCAGCTCGTCCTCGGCGTCCGCGAGCCGCGCGACCAGCGCGTCGCGTTCGGAGATCGAGCTCTGGAGCTGGGCGGAAAGCTGGGAGACCGACAGGCGCAACTCGGTGTTGGCGGAGCGCTCGAGGTCGAGCATGCGCGCCAGCTCGTCGATCTGGCGGTTCAGCTTGGTCAGGGCCTCGTCGCGGCCCGACAGCGCGTCGGACAGGAAGAACTGCGCGAGCGCGAACACCATGACCAGGAACACGACCACGACCAGCAGCGCGGCCAGCGCGTCGACGAAGCCGGGCCAGTAGTTGACGCCGGTGGAGCGCCGCCGGGAATTTGAGCCGGGCACCGGCCGCGCCCGCTAGCGGGGGTCTTCTTCGGCGAGCGCGGCGATCGTGCGCGCCAGCAGCCGGATTTCCGCCCGCAGTTCCTGGACGATCTCGCTGCGCCCGTTCGCCGCCTCCTCGAGCATCCGCGCCATGTGGTTGTCGAGGTTGCGGATATGCCCGCGCGTCGCCTCGTCGATCCCGCCCGTCGCCCGGTTCTCGGCGAGCCGCTGGAGGACCGGGCGCAGCTCGGCCTGGTTCTCGGCGAGCCGGACCATGAGTTCCTGTTCCGTGCGCATCTGGTCGGTGAGCGTCGTCAGGCGGTCGGTCAGAGTGCTCAGGCCCTGGTCGCTGTGGCTGCGCGCGGCCTCGGCCCGCGCGACGGTGCGCTGCAGGTTGTCCAGCGAGTCCGCGGTCGTCTCGAGCAGCGCCTGGATATAGGCCGGCACGGACTGGTCGCCGTCGCCGACGGAGATCGCGCCGCCGCCGGACACGCGGGTCGCGGTGCTCAGCCAGTCCTCGAGGTCGTTGTAGAAACGGTTCTGCGCGGCGCTCGCCTGCAGTTCCAGGAACCCGAGCAGCAGCGATCCCGCGAGGCCGAACAGCGACGAGCTGAAGGCCGTGCCCATGCCCGACAGCGGCGCCTCGAGGCCGGTCTTGAGGTCGTTGAAGATCGTGACCGGGTCGCCGCCCGTGACCTGCAGGCCCGCGATGACGTCCGCCACCGCGCTGACGGTCTGCAGCAGCCCCCAGAAGGTGCCGAGCAGCCCGAGGAAGATCAGCAGCCCGATCAGGTAGCGCGAGATGTCCCGGGATTCGTCGAGCCGCGCGCTGATCCCGTCGAGGATCGAGCGCATCGAGGTCGTGTTGAGGCGCAGCTGGCCCTGGCGGTCGCCGATCATGGCCGCCATCGGGGCGAGCAGGTGCGGCGGCTCGGTGACCGACATGCCGGGCCGCTGGCTGCGGTAGGCCTCGATCCAGTTGACCTCGACCCGCAGGACCCAGACCTGCCGGAAGACGAACAGGATCCCGAGCACGAGCACCACGACGATCACGCCGTTGATGGCGGGGTTGGCGAAAAACGCCTCGATCAGCTGGCGGTGCAGCACGCCCGCGCCGATCAGCGCGAGGACGAGGAAGATCGCCATCCGGGTCATGTAGGTGCTGGGGTTGGTCATCACGGTCCCGTTCGGTTGCGCGCGTTGTTCCGGCGCGGACGATCCACACCCCGGTCCGCCGCGAACCTGTCGGGGTACTGTGACGAGATTAGGGCGCGGCGGCCCGCCAATGCCCTACCGGGCGACAACCACCGCGTCCACGCGGTCGGCGGGGCCGCCGGCCGAACGGATGCCCAGCGCGCGCACGTCCATCCGCGTGTTGCGCACGTCCTGCTCGACCAGGTGGCCCCGGACGTTCAGGGCGCGCTTGAGCGACAGGCGCCGCGCTTCGGGCGCGGTGTCGTCGTTGCCGGCGGCGAACGCCTGGAGCTGGATGCGCAGGCCCTCGTCGGCCTTCAGCCGGGTCGCGAGCTGGTCCAGCGTGGCCTTCGCCTGCGGCGTGAGGTCGGCCGAGCCCGGCTCGAACAGGATGCGCGTCTCGTCACCCGACACGTCGCCCGGCGTGACCGCGGCGGTCTGCGTGGGGGCCGGGTCGGCCGTGGCGGCCTGGACGGGTTCCTCGGCCGGTGAAGGTGGCGGCGGGGGCGGCGAGATCTGCGTCGGCGCCGACGGGGTCGGGGGCGGCGCGGCCGCGGTCTGGGTCGCGGGGGCGGGTGCAGGTGTCGGCGCGGGAGCGGGCGGCGGTGCCGCGGCGGGCGCGGGTGCCGGGCTTGGTGTCGGCGGCGGGGCCGTGCGGACCGGGGCCGGCCGGCTGGCGGTCGCGCGCGATTGCGGCGCGGCGGCGGCGGGGCGGCGCAGGGCCGGGAGCGACTGTCCGGCAAGCGCGCCGGTCAGGCGCGACACGGGGCGGCGCGGCGGCGGGAACAGGACATTGCCCTGGGCCACGACGTCGAACCCGCCCGGCGCGGTGCCGGGATAGGCGCTGCCGCCGCCGACGGCGCTCATGTCCACCACGACGCTCTGCGCCTGCGCGGGTGCCGACATCACGAGGACCGCGCACGCCGCCGCGAGGCACGCGTACGTCAGGGCCGGAAAACCGATGTTCGCTCGCCGTTTCATATCGCCAATCCCTCAATCTCCCGCGCATCCGCCGCCGGGTGCGGAACGCGCACGCGAACATACCGTATGGCCGGCAAAACCCACAA
>JAEPNS010000302.1 GCA_017643325.1 Alphaproteobacteria bacterium
GCGTCGGGCTCCACGCCACGCGCATGCCCGCGACGGACTGGTCACATGCGGCAAGAACATCGGGCACAGGCCCGGCAATGCTGAAGGGATCGCGCGCGTCGTAGCCGGCAATGGCGGTGAACAGCATCGCCGCGTCGCGCACGGTGCGGGCCAGCGGGCCGACATGGGCCAGCGTCGGCGTCGCCGAGGTCGGCCAGACCGGCACCCGGGCGAAGCTGCCCTTGATGCCCGCCAGCCCGGTGAAGGCCGAGGGGATGCGGACAGAGCCGCCGCCGTCGGTGCCGAGCGCGAAGGGCGTCACGCCCGCCGCCACGGACGCCGCCGCGCCCGCGCTCGAGCCGCCGGGCGTCTTGTCGGTGTTCCACGGGTTGCGGGTGATCCCCGTGAGCGGAGAATCGCCGACCGGCTTGCAGCCGAACTCGCTGGTCGTCGTCTTGCCGATCACGACCGCGCCCGCCGCCCGGACACGCTCCACGGCCGGCGCGTCATCCGCCGCGACGTTGCCCTCCATGGTCCTGGAGCCGAAGGCGAACGGCATGCCGCCGACGGCGATCAGGTCCTTCACCGACACCGGGATGCCATGCAGCGCGCCCAGCGCATCCCCCTTCATCACCGCGTCCTCGGCGGCCTTCGCCGCGTCCATCGCGGCGTCGGCCTGCAGCACGAAGAAGGCATTGAGCGCCGGTTCGGTTTCCTCCGCCCGTTCCAGCGCGCGCCGGGTCAGCTCCACCGGCGAGAGGTCCTTGCGGGCGATGCGCAGGCGCATCTCCGCCGCGCTCATGTAATCGAGT
Source organism: Alphaproteobacteria bacterium (assembly GCA_017643325.1). GTDB lineage: Bacteria > Pseudomonadota > Alphaproteobacteria > UBA6615 > UBA6615 > JABJAG01. The sequence goes on from JAEPNS010000302.1 coordinate 792, forward strand.
TCGTGCGCCATCGCGGGAACGCCTCCGGTCAGCCGTCTGGATCAGTCGTCGACGATGGCGAAGGCGCGGATCGGCGAGCCCGACCCGCCCTTGAAGCGCAGCGGCACGCCGAAGAACTCGAACTCCCCGAGGCCGATCAGCTCCTCCAGGTTCACCAGCCACTCCATGTGGCTGATGCCGAGCTCGCGGCAGATGCGGTGCTGGGCGAACAGGCTGTCGGACGGCTTGTCGGTCGACGGCCCCTCCACCCCGTGCAGGCGCGAGCCCCGGTCGTACATCCATTGCGTCGCCGCGACCGTGATGCCCGGGTTCGACAGCACAACCTCGCGGTTGGGATAGTGGCGTTTGTGCAGGCCCGAGCAGAGCAGGATGATGTGGCCGTCCACCTTGACGCCGGATTCCTCCTCCGCCTTCTCCATGTCCTCCACGTCGATATCGCCCAGGTCGGGGATGTGGCGCAGGTCGAAGCAGACCGCCTTGCCGAAGAAGCGGTCGATGGGCATCTCGTCGATGGACGCGCCGTTCGGGTCGAAGTGCCGCAGCGCATCCACATGGGTGCCGACATGGTCCAGCGTCGAGATGAAGTTGGTCTGGAAGGTGATCGGGTCCTCGGGCGTGCCGAGCTTCAGCGCCTTCGTGTTCTCGTGGGTCATGGCCTTGAGATAGACCGGGCTCTGGAAGAGCTTGTGGGACGGCATGTTGTCCTCGATGTCGAGGCTCAGGTCGATGATGCGGCGGGCCATGGGTTCCTCCCCCTGTGCAGGCTTGTCCGCCGAGCGTAACATCATCGGGACCGGACGCGGGAGGGACAGCATGCAGACACGAGAGATTTCCCCGGAAGAGATGGAATCGCGCATCGCGCGCTTCGCCGAGCAGGAATCCCAGTCGGCGCACTATGCCGAGGCGATCGGCATCCCGCGCGAGGCCTACGAGATCATGGCCGCCGAGACGCTCTACCTGATGATGGCGCCCGATACCCAGGGCGGGCCGATGGCGCAGCGCCCGGCGATCGCGGGGGACCGGGGCGTAAGCGTGATCATCGCGCGCTGCCCGCCGGGCGACAAACCGCTGCTGCACGCGCACCACTACACGGTCGAGACCTTCATGTGCCTCACCGGCGTGTTCCGCATCCGCTGGGGCAGCGAGGCCGACCGGCATGTGGACCTCAACCCCCACGACATGATCGCCGTGCCGCCGGGCGTCGACCGGCAGTTCGAGAACATCACCGACGAGGAGGCGCTTCTTCTCGTGATCATTACCGGCACCGCGGACGAGGACTTCGCCGACATCTCCATGCCCCCGGCCGAGACCGCGATGATGCGCGAACGCTTCGGGCAGGCGGTGATCGACGGCTACAACAAAATCGGCGTCGCCTTCCGCAACGCCGACGGCCGGATCGAGGGCCCGCAGATCCCAGCCCCCATCGAGGTCAGCGCGGACGAGATGGAGAAGCACATTTCGCGGTTCGACACGCTGCGCCCGCTGGCGGAGACGTCGGGCGACGCCATCGGCGTGCCGCGCGAGTGCCGCGAGCTGGTCGCGGCGAAGAACCTCTACCTGCTGATGGCGCCGGAGAACCAGGGCGGGCCGATGGCCCACAACGCGGCCATCGCCGGGCCGGACAACATCTCCGTGCTGATCGCCGAATGCCCGCCCGGCGACAAGCCGCTGCTGCACGCCCACCACCACACGGTCGAGAACTTCATGTGCCTCACGGGCAAGTTCCGCATCCGCTGGGGCGACGGCGGTAAGGAGCATGTCGACCTGGAGCCGTTCGACATGATCTCCGTGCCGCCCGGCGTCGACCGGCAGTTCGAGAACATCTCCGACGACGACGCAAGGCTGCTGGTGGTGATCACCGGGAAATCCCGCGAGGACTACAACGACATCTCGATGCCGCCCGAGGTCACCGAACTGGTGCGCGAACGCTTCGGGCAGGCCGTGATCGACGCCTACGGCCAGCGGGGCGTGACCTTCCGCGAGGCCTAGGCGGAGACCACGATCGGCAGCGGCGGAAAAAGCGGCATCCCCGCGTCGGGGGCCTATCCCGTCACGCGCATGTCTTTTAGGGTTGGCAGCAGTTTTTGAGGGGACGGGAATGCCGAAGACCCACGAGATGATCGAACAGGTGCTCCAGGCCATCGAGACGGGCTGGAGGTTCGTGCTCGACCACCTGTTCGACCCGGTCTTTTACGCGCAGGCCGGGATGGTTGTCGGCGCGCTCTTCCTCGGCTGGGGCCTCGCCGCCCTGATCGTGGCGCGCGTCAGGATTTTCCGGGAGGAACCGGCGTCGGGCCGCCTCCTGGACATGCGCAAGAAGATCCACCCGATGCACGAGCTGATGCTCCCCGTCATGTGCGCGGTGGCGCTGGGAGTCGCGACCCCGATCACGGCGGCGATCTTCGGCGAGGCGTGGCTCGTGCGCGCCGCCCAGGGCGTGGCGTTCGTGCTGCTGGTCTACAACGTCGCGAACCACTTCATCAGCAACATGACGATCGTGCGGATCCTGAAATGGATCGGCGTGCCGGTCGCGATCCTGTTCATGATCGGCCTGCTGGACGACGTGATCACGCACCTGGACAGCATCGCGATCCAGATCGGCAACATCAAGCTCACGCTCTACGCCGTCCTGCGCACCTTCATCTTCGGCATCATCCTGCTGTGGTTCGCGCGGGTCTCGAACGCGACCGGCCAGCGGGTGATCCGCAGCCAGCCGACCATCGATGCCGGCACGCGCGAAGTGATCGCGAAGCTGTTCGAGATCGCGGTCTGGGTGATCCTGTTCCTGCTGCTGCTCAACGTCATGGGGATCGACCTGACGGCGCTGGCGGTCTTCGGCGGCGCGCTCGGCGTCGGTCTGGGCTTCGGCCTGCAGCAGATTGCGTCGAACTTCATCTCCGGCATCATCATCCTTCTCGACCGGACGATCACCATCGGCGACTACATCGAGCTCGAGGACGGCCGCGGCGGCACCCTGCGCGAACTGACCATGCGCTCGGCGACGCTGGAGACCTTCGACGGCAAGGACATCATGGTGCCGAACGAGCAGTTCATCACCACCGCCTTCACCAACTGGACCCACAACAACCAGAAGCAGCGCTACTCGCTGCATTTCGAGGTGGCCTACAAGACCGACCTGGAGCCGATGTTCGAGCGCATCCGCGAGGTGTGCGCGAGCCATCCGAAGGTGCTGAGCGGCGAGGCCGTGCCCATCGAGGAACGGCCCGACGCGGAGATCGAGGGCTTCGCGGATTCCGGCATCAAGATCCTGGTCGAGTTCTGGATGGAGGGCATCGACGACGGCGTGAACCGCGTCGGCGGCGACCTCTACCTGATGATCTGGATGGCATTGAAAGAGATGGGCGTCGAGATCCCCTTCCCGCAGCGCGAGGTC
>JAEPNS010000303.1 GCA_017643325.1 Alphaproteobacteria bacterium
CATTTAGCGCCAACAAGGCGGCGCCCTGGCTGGTCCCTGTCGTAGTGTCTGTTGCTACAACTGTGCAATTTGTTGCAGCGGTGAGCATTTCGCAGCAGGTTCAGCGTCGCGGCGGCCTGATGGTAAGCGCGCAGCATACGCGCCGGATCGGGCTCGCGAGATTCGGGCTCGAAGGCCATGTCGTTGATGATGTCGCCGCGGTAGCTCGGCAGCGACACGCCGTCGATTTCCTCTGTCGGCGCCGAACGCGGCTTTGCGAACTGTCCGGCCAGCCGCCCGACCTTCACGACCGGGCAGGCCGCACCGTAGGTCAGGACGATCGCCATCTGCAGCAGGACCTTGAAGGTGTCGCGGATGTTGTCGGCGTGGAATTCGGCGAAGCTTTCCGCGCAGTCGCCGCCCTGGAGCAGAAATGCGTCGCCTTCGGCTACGCGGGCGAGTTGCGCACGCAGGGCCCGCGCCTCGCCGGCGAAGACCAGCGGCGGCTGCTTGGAGAGTTCGGTCTCGACCGCCGACAGGGCCCCGGCGTCCGAGTATTCGGGCACCTGCAGGATATCGTGGCCGCGCCAGCTATCGGGCTTCCAGTTCTTCGACATTGCACTATCCGGGCCGCGGGACATGCCGCCTCACCCGTTCCCATGTTCGCTTTACCAGGTCACGCACGCGCTTCGGGGCCATGCCTATAGGCGTCCCGCGCAGCGAATTCCAGCGAAAATCGCACAAATACAAGGAGCTAGCAAATCCGCCACCTGCACCAGGTCGTCATGCCCGGACTTGATCCGGGCATCTCCCGGCACCGCGCCGGTGATTGCCGGGTCAAGCTCCGCAATGACTGAAGACGAAACGCCTGATCGGACTAGCTACTCCGCTGCCCTCGCCTCTTCCTCCGGCACCGGGTCGCGCATCGTCACGAATTCCTCGGCCGATGTCGGGTGGATGCCGATTGTCTGGTCGAAGACAGCCTTGGTCGCGCCGGCCTTCAGCGCCACCGCGAAGCCCTGCATCATCTCTCCGGCATCCGCGCCGACCATATGGATGCCGACGACCTTGTCCGTCGCCTTGTCGACGATCATCTTCATGAAGGTCTGCTCGTCGCGCCCGGTGAGCGTGTGCTTGAGCGGCTTGAAGCTGCTCTTGAAGATCGTCACGTCGCCGTACTGCTCGCGCGCCTCGGCCTCCGTCAGGCCGACGGTGCCGACCGGGGGCTGGCTGAACACCGCCGTCGCGATGTACTCGTAGTCCACCTTGCTCGGCTCGTCGCGGAACAGCGTCTTGGCGACCGCCATACCCTCCGCGAGTGCCACCGGCGTCAGCTGGTAGCGATCGATCACGTCACCGATAGCGAAGATCGACGGGACCGAGGTCCGGAAATAGTCGTCGACGATGACCGCACCGTTGTCCTTCAGCTTCACGCCCGCTTCCTCGAGGCCGAGCCCGTCCACGTTGGGACTGCGCCCGATGGCAAACAGGATTTCGTCGGCTTCGAGAATTGTGCCGTCGGAGCAGTAGGCCTTCAGCCCGTCGTCGGTCTTCTCCACCTTGTCGAAGGTGACGTTGAACTTGAAGTCGATGCCCTTCTTTTCCATCTCGCCCTGGAGATGGTGGCGGATGTCGTTGTCGAACCCGCGCATAATCAGGTCACCGCGGTAGACGAGCGTGGTCTCGACGCCCAGGCCGTTGAAGATTCCTGCGAATTCCACCGCGATATAGCCCGCGCCTGCGACAAGCACGCGCTTCGGCAACTTGTCGAGGTAGAACGCCTCGTTCGAGGTGATGACATGCTCGAAGCCCTCGAAGTCCCAGTCGTTGGGCCAGCTCCCCGAGGCGACGAGAATATTCTCGGCCGTGTACTGCGTCCCGTCGACCTCGACCGTATGCGGATCGACGACGGTCGCACGGCCGTGCTTGATCTCGACACCAGAGCCTTCCAGCAGGCGCTCATAGATCCCATTCAGGCGCTTGATCTCGGTGTCCTTGTTCTCGACCAGCGTGCGCCAGTCGAAGGCTTCCGGTTTCACGGTCCAGCCGTAGGCCTCTGCGTCCCCGAACTCCTCATGGAAATGCGATGCGTAGACGAAAAGCTTCTTCGGGATGCAGCCGACGTTGACGCAGGTTCCGCCCATGAACCGGTCCTCGGCGACCGCGACGCGCGCGCCGTAGTTCGCGGAAAACCGCGCCGCCCGGACCCCGCCGGAGCCCGCCCCGATGACAAACAGGTCGTAATCGTATTCGGCCACGTCGCACCTCTATTCCCATTGGTCGTGGGAACTACTTAGCGCGCGGCCCCGCAAAATCAAACGCACGTCCCGTCACAACTGCTTGCCGGAACGTGCCCCTACACCAAGCGGCGTGGCCATTTGCTTTACCCGGACCAGCCGTCCTACGCTCCGCAACGGGGAGTGCGCGTGCTTTACGAAATCGTCCTGATCTACCTGCTGACCGGCGCGCTGGCCGGGTTCGTGTCCGGGCTGTTCGGCGTGGGCGGCGCGTTCACCATGGCGCCCGCGCTGATCATCGGGCTGCCGCTGCAGGGCGTGCCCGACCATCATGTGATGCACCTGTCCGTCGGCACAGCGCTCGCCGTCATGGCGACGACGTCGGCCTATATCGCGGTGCTGCGCTACCGGGTCGGGGACCTGCAGTTGCCCGTGACCTTCCGCTTCGTGCCCTGGATCGTGCTCGGCGCGGTGGGCGGATCGCTGTTCGGGGATTTTCTGCCCGGCGATGTGCTGAAAGCCATCTTCATGGGGTTCATTCTTCTCACGATCCTGCGCGGCATTTTCTACAAGGGACACGAAACGGTGGCCGCAGGCGGCGACCTCGACCAGGTGCGCGGGCCGGGCATGTGGTTCCACGGCACGCTGACGGGGATCACAGGCTCCCTGCTCGGGCCGGGGCCCGCGATCGTGATCGGGCCATACCTGCGCAACCGCCGCTATTCGATGCCGATGATCGCCGCGACGGCCTCCGCGCTCGCCGGACTGCTCGGGTTCTCGGCCGCCGCGGGATATATCTACGGCGGTTTCAACGAAATCGGCCTGCCGGACTACTCGCTCGGATTCCTCTACGGCCCGGCCTTCGCCGGGCTCGCTATCGGCGCCTTCGCCGGCTCGCCGCTGGGCGTGCGGGTGTCCCATCACATCCCCGACGTGCTGGTGCACCGGATGTTCATCGGCTACCTGGCGCTGATCCTGTTCGTGATGATCATGTGGGGCCGGTAGACCTCCACCCCGGCACACGCATCAGGCCTGCGGCGCGGCCTCGATATGCGCCAATGGATCCGGGCCGAACCTGTTCGGGCCCTCGGTCCCGCGCCGGACGAACCAGATGATCAGGATGATCAGCCCGATCAGCGGGATCAGCAGCAGCAGCAGCCACCAGCCCGACTTGTCGATATCGTGCAGGCGCCGGACACCGATCGAGATGTTCGGGATAAGCACTGCGAGCGAGAAGAGCCCGCTGAGCGGCCCGGATCCCTCGACCGCCACGGAGGAAAACAGGGCCCCGTCGACGACCGACAGAAGGATTCCCGCGACCCAGACGAACAGCGTCCAGAACCAGAACTCGGACCGGCAGGCGCGTTCGCTGAAGACGAAGTATTTGCGAAACCCGGTCTCGATTGCCTGTTTGAAGTTCATCTTGCTTCCCCTCTTCCCCTTCGACGCGCCAGTCAGATTGCCGCGGAGCGTTCCTTGATCTCGTGATTGAGGATTCGGTCGTTCTCGGAATAGTCGACCGGGCAGTCGATGAGGTGCACGCCCGGCGTCGACAGCGCCGTATCGATGATCCCTGGCAGTTCACCGGCCGACGCGACCCGGTGTCCGATCGCGCCGTAGCTCTCGGCATACTTCACGAAATCCGGGTTGCCGTATTCGAGCCCCCAGTCGGCGAGGCCCATGTTGGCCTGCTTCCAGCGGATCATGCCGTAGGAATTGTCGTTCAGGATCAGGACCGCGATGTTCATCTTCTCGCGCACGGCCGTCTCCAGCTCCTGGCTGTTCATCATGAAGCCGCCATCGCCACAGATCGCCATCACCTTGCGCTCGGGGTAGACCAGGTGCGCCGCCATCGCCGACGGCAGGCCGGCGCCCATCGTTGCCAGCGCATTATCGAGCAGGACGGTGTTTGGCTGATAGGCCGGGTAGTTGCGCGCGAACCAGATCTTGTAGACGCCGTTGTCGAGGC
>JAEPNS010000304.1 GCA_017643325.1 Alphaproteobacteria bacterium
GGCGCCGGCGGTAGGCGATCAGGTCGGCGATCGCGCCGATCTTCAGCCCGTGATACTGGGCGAACTTCACCAGGTCCGGCAGCCGGGACATGGTCCCGTCATCGTTCATGATCTCGCAGATCACGGCCGACGGGTTGAGGCCGGCGAGCCGCGCCAGGTCGACGCCCGCTTCCGTGTGGCCCGCACGCACCAGCACGCCGCCGTCGCGCGCGGCGAGCGGGAAGATGTGCCCCGGCGTCACGATGTCCGCCTCGGTCGAGCGGGGATCGATGGCCACGGTCACGGTCCGCGCCCGGTCCGGCGCGGAGATCCCGGTCGTCACGCCCTCTGCGGCCTCGATGGAGACCGTGAAGTTGGTCGCCAGCCGCTGGCCATGGGTCTGCGGCATCATCGGCAGGCCGAGCTGCTTGGTGCGCTCGCGGGTCAGCGCGAGGCAGATCAGGCCGCGCCCGTGCGTCGCCATGAAGTTGATCGCGTCGGGCGTCGCCATCTGCGCGGGGATGACGAGGTCGCCCTCGTTCTCGCGGTCCTCGTCGTCGATCAGGATGAACATGCGCCCGTTGCGCGCATCCTCGATGATGTCCTCGATCGGCGAGAGAATCTGTTCGTCCTCGCGCGAGCGGGCGATGTCCTGTTTGGAGACCGTACCCGGGTCCTGTTTGCTGTCCGCCACGTTCAGTCCTGTTCCAGCAAGCGCGCGACGTAGCGCGCAATCACGTCCACTTCCAGGTTCACCTTAGACCCGGCCTGGAGATCGCCGAGCGAAGTGTTCTCCCAAGTATGGGGAATAATGTTCACGCCGAACACCCGGTCGCGGACATCGTTGACGGTGAGCGAGACGCCGTCGACTGTCACCGAGCCTTTCGACGCGATGTACTTCTTCAGTTCCTCTGGGACCTCGATGTCGACGCGGTGGTTGTCGCCCTCGGCGGCAATCGCCGTCACGGTCGCAACGCCGTCGACATGGCCGAGAACCAGGTGCCCGCCCAGCTCGTCCGCGGCGCGCAGCGCCCGCTCCAGGTTGATGCGGCGTCCAACGTCCCACTCCCCTGTCGTCGTCTTGTCGTCCGTCTCACCGGACACGTCGGCCGCGAAGCTCCCTTCGTCCTTCTCGACAACCGTCAGGCAGGCCCCGTTGCAGGCGATGGACGCACCCAGCGAAATCCCGGACGTGTCGTAGGCGGTCGAGACGGTCAGCCGCCGCCCGACATCCAGCCGGTCGACGCGCACGATCTCGCCGACGTCTGTCACAATTCCCGTAAACATGAGGCTTCGTTACGGCACCCGGACAAAAATATCCAGCATGTCGTCGCCCACGGGCGTGCGCGAGCGCGCACGGAAGCCGCGCACCTCCTCCATCTCGGCCACGCCGAGATCGCCGAAGGGCGGCAGGCCGTCGCCCCCGATCAGCGACGGTGCGCGGAACCAGTGCAGTTCGTCGACCAGCCCGGCGCGCAGCAGCGCCGTCGAGAGCCGGGCGCCGCCCTCGACCATGAGGCGGGTGATCCCGGCATCGCCGAGCGCGGCAAGCGCGGCGGCGGTTTCGACCCGGCCGTCACGTGGCGGCACCTCGATCACGCGCACACCGGAGGACTCGAGCTCCGCGCGCGCCTCTGTATCGCCACTTGCCGTGGTCACGACCCACGTCGGCACTTCGCCGGCGGTTTTCACCAGCGCAGCCCCGGCGGGGATGCGCAGCCGGGAATCGAACACCACGCGCACGGGTGAGCGCGCCGACATCCCGGGCAGCCGGCAGGTCAGGCCCGGATCGTCCGCGATTACCGTATCGACCCCGACGGCGATCGCGTCATGGGTGGCCCGCATCATGTGGGCGCGCGCGCGGGCCGCGGGTCCCGTGATCCACTGAGAGGCGCCGGTGCGCGTCGCGATCCGGCCGTCGGACGTGGTCGCGGTCTTGAGCGCGACCATCGGGCGGCCTTCGCGGACCCGCGTGAAGAAGCCTGTATTGATGGCCGCGGCCGCCTCGCCGCCAGGACCGCTCTCGACGGCGACCCCGGCCTCGCGCAGGCGGGCCAGCCCCGACCCGCGCACCCGTGGGTCCGGGTCCTCGCAGGCGGAAACCACATGGGCGATCCCGGCGGCGATCAGCGCGTCCGCGCAGGGCGGGGTCCGGCCGGTGTGGCTGCACGGCTCGAGCGTGACGTAGGCGCGCGCGCCAACCAGCGCCTCGCCACCAAACCGCTCGCGTGCCTGGTCGAGCGCAACCGTCTCCGCGTGCGGCCGCCCGCCGGGCATGGTCCACCCCCGCCCCAGCACACGCGGGACCTCGTCGTCCGACACGATCACGCAGCCGACGGCCGGGTTGGGCCAGGTGTTTCCCAGCCCGCGGCGCGCGAGACGCAGCGCCATGTCCATGAATCGATCGTCGGTCGTCATCGGCTCAGTTGAGTTTCGAACGGGGTCCGGATTGTTCCAGTGTCATGCCCGGGCCTGACCCGGGCATCTCAGCACAAACCGGGACGAGATGCCCGGGTCAAGCCCGGGCATGACAAATTGGAGCAGCCGTGACGATAGCCCCGCCTGCGCGGGAACGACGATCAGAGGCCGGATCAGTCGTTGTCGACGAGTTCGCCGTCGCGTGCGAGGCGCTCGGTGCCGATAAACTCCTCGAAGTCGCGGACCTCGCGGAAATTCTTGTAGACCGATGCGAAGCGCACATAGGCGATCGAGTCCAGGTTCGCGAGCGCATCCATCACGGCCTCCCCGATGGCGTCGGACGAGATGTCGGTGTCGCCGGCCGATTCCAGCCGGCGCACGATGCCGCTGATCACGCGGTCCACCCGCTCCGGGTCGACCGGGCGCTTGCGCAGCGAGATCCGCATCGAGGCTTCCAGCTTGTCCCGGTCGAAGGGGACGCGCTGGCCGTTCTTCTTGATCACCATCAGGTCGCGCAGGTGGACCCGCTCGAAGGTGGTCCAGCGCGCCCCGCAGTCCGGGCACGCCCGGCGGCGGCGGATCGCGGTGTTGTCTTCGGTCGGCCGCGAATCCTTCACATGGGTGTCGTCATGACCGCAAAACGGACAACGCATCGTCTTCCTCCCCGATTCCCTCTTTGCCCCGCCGTCTACTGCGCCGCGTTGTAGATCGGGAAACGCGCACACAGCTCCTCGACGCGCCGGCGCACCGACGCCTCCACCTGCGCGTCCCCGTCCGGCTTCGCGGACAGGCTGTCGAGCACCTCGACGATCAGTTCGCCGACCTGGCGGAATTCCGCCGGGCCGAACCCGCGCGTCGTCGCCGCCGGGCTCCCGAGCCGCACGCCCGATGTCACCATCGGTTTTTCCGGATCGAAGGGAATCCCGTTCTTGTTGCAGGTCAGGCCCGCGCGCTCCAGCGCCTGCTCGGTGATGTCGCCGGTCAGCGACTTCGGGCGCAGGTCGACCAGCATCAGGTGCGTGTCGGTGCCGCCGGACACGATGTCCAGCCCGCCATCGGCCAGGGTCGCCGCGAGCGTGCGCGCGTTCTCGACGACGCTCTGGGCATAGGTCTTGAAGGACGGCTGCAGCGCCTCGCCGAACGCGACGGCCTTCGCGGCAATGACATGCATGAGCGGGCCGCCCTGCAGGCCGGGGAACACCGCGGAGTTGATCTTCTTCCCGAGATCCTCGTCGTTCGACAGGATCATGCCGCCGCGCGCACCGCGCAGCGTCTTGTGGGTCGTCGTCGTGACCACATGGGCGTGGGGCAGCGGGCTCGGGTGCACACCGCCCGCAACCAGCCCGGCAAAGTGGGCCATGTCGACCATGAGGTAGGCGCCGACCGAATCCGCGATCTCGCGAAAGCGCGCGAAGTCGATCACGCGCGGATAGGCCGAGCCGCCGGCGATGATCATCGCCGGCTTGTGCTCGTCGGCGAGGCGCGCGACCTCGTCCATGTCGATCAGGGCGTCGTCCTTCCGCACACCGTACTGGACGGCGTTGAACCATTTGCCCGACTGGTTCGGCGCCGCGCCGTGGGTCAGGTGCCCGCCGGCGGCCAGCGACATGCCCATGATGGTATCGCCCGGCTTGCAGAGCGCCATGAACACGGCCTGGTTCGCCTGCGCACCGGAGTGCGGCTGCACGTTCGCGAAGGCGCAGTCGAACAGGCGCCTGGCGCGCTCGATGGCGAGCGTCTCGGCCTCGTCGACATACTCGCAGCCGCCGTAGTAGCGCC
>JAEPNS010000305.1 GCA_017643325.1 Alphaproteobacteria bacterium
CAGCAACTCGTCACCCCTGCGAAAGCAGGGGTCCATTGATTCAGGCGCCTGCCCGGTCGGATATCGGCGTTAATGGATCCCTGCTTTCGCAGGGATGACGAGGATTTGGATTGCAAAAAGCGGCGGGCACTCACCAGCCCTTTCCCCGCCCGCCCCCGAAGGCGTATTCTCTGGCCCTGAGGGGAATGAAGCGATGCGTGACAAATCCTATCTGGCCACCCTGTTCGACTACAACGCGTGGGCGAACGAGGTGTTCTACGAGAAGGTCTCCGAGCTGCCGCCCGAGGAGATCACGAAAAAGCGCAAGACACCGCTGGAATCGATCTTCGTCAGCCTCCACCACCTGCTGAACGTCGACAACATGTGGCTTGCCCACATGCGCGGCGAAAAGCACGACTATGAAGGGCTGCGGGTGGTGCGGATCGAGGATTTCGACGAACTCCGGGCCGCTCGCAAAGAGATGGACCGGACGCTCGCCGACTATGTCGCGAGCCTGTCGCCGGAGGACCTCGAGGAGATCGTCGATTACGAGCTGATCGGCGGGAATACCGGCGCGATGTCGCGCGCCATGTGCCTGACCCACCTCGTCACCCACGGCAGCTACCACCGGGGCTGGATCGCCGACATGTTCGGACAGGCCGGCGTCATGCAGCCGACCGCCGACATCCCCGTCTACGAGCGCGCGCTGCGCGAAACCGGCAAGCCGCCGATGCCCGTCTAGGAGAACAGCATGCCCGCAGACCCCGTCCGCCAGGCCGACCCGAGCGAGATTCCGGTCATCGACCTGTCCCCCCTGATCGACGGCGACGACGCCGCCCGGGCCAGGGTGTCGGAGCAGATCGTCGACGCCGCCGAGAACAACGGCTTCTTCTACGTGGTCAACCACGGCGTACCCGCAGAACTCGTCGACGGGCTGTTCGACGTCGCGGCCCGCTTCTTCGACACGGCCGAGTCCGAGAAACTCAAGCTCGGTCTGGCCAACTCGACCTGTTTCCGCGGCTACCTTCCGCTGGATTCACGCGGGTCCGACCCGACCAAGCGCAACTTCCTGGAAGCCTTCCAGATCGGCGAGGAACACGACGCCGAAGACGACTACGAGCGGATGATGTACGGGCCGAACCAGTGGCCCGATGCGCCCGCCGACCTTGCCGACACGATGATGGCCTACCACCGCGCCATGCGGGAACTGTCGGACCGGCTGCAGGCCGCCTTCGCCGTCGGGATCGACCTGCCCGAGGACTATTTCCTGAAGTACTACCGCAAGCCGCTGAACCAGCTGCGCCTGCTGCACTATCCGCCGCCGCCCGAAGACCTCGACGAGGGAGTCATGGGCGCGCGGGTCCACACCGATACGGGCGCGTTCACGATCCTGCTGCAGGACCAGAACGGCGGGCTGGAGGTCCAGACACAATCGGGCGAGTGGGTTGCCGCGACGCCGCTGGAGGGTGCGTTCGTGGTCAATGTCGGCGACATGCTGGAGAACTGGACCAACGGGCGCTTCATCTCGGTCAAACACCGTGTGGTGAACCGGTCGGGGAACGAGCGTTACTCGGTGCCGTACTTCCTGAACCCGGACCTCGACGCGGTCGTGGAGCCGCTGCCCGAGTTCACCGGCCCCGACAATCCGCCGAAGTTCGAGCCGGTGCATGTCGGGGAATTTCTTACCCACCGGTTCGATTCCATCTGGCCCCGCAAGGCCGCCTGACCCTTCCGGAGTCCGTTCATGCGTTGTGAAGTCGTTGCCGTCGGCACCGAGCTGCTGCTTGGCCAGATCGTGGACACCAACTCGTCGTGGATCGGCGAGAAGCTCGCGCTGATCGGCGTCGACTGCCTGTTCCAGGTCAAGGTCGGGGACAATTTCGGGCGCATGGAGTTCACCATTCGCCAGGCGCTGGAGCGCTCCGACGCCGTGATCTGCTGCGGCGGGCTGGGGCCGACCCAGGACGACATCACCCGCGACGTGATTGCGAAGATCATGGGCGTCGAGATGAAGCGCGACGACGCCATCGCGCAGCATATCCGCGACATCTTCGAGAAGCGCGGCCGCCCGATGCCGGAGAACAACCTGCGCCAGGCCGACGTGCCGGAAGGCGCGACGACGATTGCCCAGATGCCCGGCACCGCGCCGGGGCTGGTATGCCCGGTGCTGGTCGACGGCGTCGAGAAGGTGGTCTACGCCGTGCCGGGCGTGCCCCACGAGATGCGCGAGATGATGGAGGGCACGGTCCTCGACGACCTGCGCCGGCGCTCGGGCGAGACATCGGTGATCCACTCGCGGGTGATCCGCACCTGGGGCTACGGCGAGTCCGCGCTGGCCGAAACGCTGGCCGACCATGTGGACGCGCTGGACGAGAGCGGTCATGCGACCATCGCCTTCCAGGCCAGCGGGATCGAGGGCATCAAGGTGCGTGTCACCGCCAAGGCGGAGAGCCACGACGCGGCAGAGAAGATCATCGCCGCCGAGGAGGCGCTGATCCGCGAGAAGCTGGGTGACCATATCTTCGGTGTCGACGCCCAGACCATGGAATCCGTCGTGCTCGACATGCTGCGCGAGCGCGACCTGACGTTCGCGGCGGCGGAAAACCTGACCGGTGGCATCCTGTCGACGCGTATCACCGCACTCGACCCGGCGATGGAGGTGTTCAAGGGCGCGACCATCGGCCCGCACGGCACGGCGCCGGACGATAGCGCGATGACGGGCGAAGACCGGGCCGTCGCGGCGGCGATGCATGCGCGCGAGGCTATCGGCACCGACATCGGCGTCGCCGTGCTCGCCCCACCGGCCGACGAGGAGCACCCGCCGGGCACCGTGTTCGCCGCCGTGGTGCTGCCCGACCGCGCCGAGGCCAGGACCGTGGCGCTGCCCGGGGTGCTGTCGCGGATGCGCAGCTACGCAGTGATCACCGTACTGGACCTGCTGCGCAAGCGCCTGTCCGAGGGATGACCGCGCGGGCGGAGGGCGGCACGGCCGAACCTTCGAATAACCTCCTGCCCTACACGATGATCGTCGCCGCGGCGCTGATCATCGCCTCGAACCATGTGCTCGCCCGCTACATCGGCGGCGTGATCCCGCCGATGGGCATGGTGTTCTGGCGCAGCGTCGTGACGGCGCTGTTCCTGCTGCCCTTCGCCTGGGCCGGGCTGGTCGCGAACCGGGACCTGATCCGGGAGCACTGGAAGCTGTTCGTGCTCATGGGCCTCCTGTTCGTGCCGCTGGGCAACGGGCTGATCTACACCGCCTATACATTCACGACGGCCGTCAACGGCGGGGTCGTCTCGGCGTCCCAGCCGGCAATCACCGTGATCCTCACCTGGCTGCTGTTCCGCGACCTGATCACCTGGAAACAGGGCGTCGGGATCGCCATCGCCGGCGCCGGTGTGCTGGTGATCGTGACCCGCGGCGACCCGCTGGCGATCCTCGGCCTCGACTTCAACATCGGCGACCTGGTGATGCTGGTCGCGATCGCCTTCGCCGCGCTCTACAACGTGCTGATCCGCAACATTCCCGACGAGATCCGGGTGCCGGAACTGCTTGTCGTGGTGATGGTGACCGGCTGCGTCGCGACACTGCCGCTGTACGCGCTCGAGACGCTGTTCATCCAGCCGGTGCCGGTCACCTGGCTGTCCATCGGGGCTTTTCTCTGGGTCGGGATCGCGGTGACCGGGATCGCCGTCGGCCTGATGAACGCGGCGATCCGGATGGTCGGCGCGAACAAGGCGAGCATGCAGAACTACCTGCGCGCGCTGTTCACGGCGGGCATGGGGGTGCTGCTGCTCGGCGAGACGTTCGAGGCCTTCCACACGATCGCGATGGTGCTGGTGATCGGCGGCGTCTACCTGATGAGCCGCGGGCGGGAGGGGTAGCCCCGCCCTGCCCGACTGAGCCCTCACCCTGAGCCTGACGAAGGGCGAGGGCGACAACCCCATACTTCGACAAGCTCAGACGGGCGAGGCTGGATCAGGCGCCGAGGAAAAACGGCTTCACCGCCGCGACGACGGCCTCCGGGTTTTCCTCCGGGCCGAAATGGCCGGCGTCGATCTCGGTGCCGGTCAGGTCGTCGCACCACGGCCGCCAGAAGCCGAGCGGGTCGCCGGTCTGGGCCGGGAAGCCGTATTTCGCCCAGACGAAATGCATCGGGCAGGAAATGGTCCGCTTCCCGGCGCGGTCGGCGA
>JAEPNS010000306.1 GCA_017643325.1 Alphaproteobacteria bacterium
GATGGGGATGCGGAACATCCTCGCCAACGCAATATTCGACTGCGAGCCCGAGAAGATCCGGGTAATCACCGGCGATGTCGGCGGCTCCTTCGGCATGAAGGCGATGCCGTATCACGAGTATCCGGTCATCATGCTCGCGGCCAAGAAGCTCGGCCGCCCCGTCAAGTGGGCGGCGGACCGGGGCGAGAGTTGCCTGTCCGACCACCAGGGCCGCGCCAGCCAGTTCGAGGCCGAACTCGCGCTCGACAAGGCCGGAAAGTTCCTTGCCGCGCGGGTGCACGGCCTGGCGGACATGGGCGGCTACCTCACGGGCACGGGCCCGCTCGCCCAGTCGGTGAATATCGGCAAGAACCTTCCCTGCATGTACGCCACGCCGGCCATCGACGTGAACATGAAGTGCGTGTTCACGAACACGGTCTATGTCGGCGCCTATCGCGGCGCGGGTCGTCCGGAGGGCAACTTCATCATGGAGCGGCTCGTCGACCAGGCGGCGCGCGAACTGAAGATCGACCCGATCCAGCTGCGGCGACGGAACCTCGTCTCGAAGGATGCGTTCCCGTTCACCGCGGCCAGCGGCCAGGTCATCGACAGCGGCGACTTCGAGCCGATGCTGGTGAAAGCCGTGGCCGCAAGCGACTACGCCGGGTTCTCCAAGCGGGAATCCAAGTCGGAGGCGCGCGGCCTGAAGCGTGGCATCGGCGTTTGCGCCTATCTCGAGGTCACGGCGCCCGCGGGCAAGGAAAACGGCGGGATCCGTTTCGGCGATGACGGGCGGGTGACCATGGTATCCGGCACGCTCGACTACGGGCAGGGCCACCGCGCCACCTTCGGCCAGATCGTGAGCGCGCGGTTGGGAATCCCGTTCGACAGGATCGATCTGCTGCAGGGCGATTCCGACGAGCTGCTCGTCGGCGGCGGAACCGGCGGGTCGCGCTCGGTCATCGCGGCCGGCGGCGCTTTCTACGAGGCCGCCGCGGAGGTGATCGAGAAGGGCAAGGCCGTCGCCGGCCATGTGCTCGAGGCGGCGATCGAGGACATCGAGTTCGCCGACGGCGAATTCCGGATTTCGGGCACGGACCGCTCGGTCGGGATCCTCGAGTTGGCGGCGAAGGCCCGCGAGCTCGGAGGTGCCGACGGCCTGCCGGAGAGCCTCGACGTCGACCTGATTCACGACACGGCGCCGTCGGCCTTCCCGAATGGCGTGCATGTCGCGGAGGTCGAGATCGACCCGAACACGGGCGAGACGTCTGTCGTGCGCTACACGGTGGTGGACGATTTCGGCAACGTCATCAACCCGCTGCTCGCCGAAGGGCAGGTGCATGGCGGTGTCGTACAGGGCATCGGGCAGGCGCTGATGGAGGACGTTGTCTACGATTCCGACGGCCAGCTCGTGACCGGCTCCTACATGGACTACGCCCTGCCGCGCGCCGACCAGGTGCCCGACATCACCTTCCTCGATCATCCCGTGCCGGCAAAGACGAATGTCCTCGGCGCCAAGGGGGCGGGCGAGGCCGGGGTTAGCGGGGCGCTCCCGGCCGTCATGAACGCGGTCGTCGATGCACTCACCGAGTACGGGGTCGAAAGCATCGACATGCCCGCCACGCCGGAGAAGGTGTGGCGCGCGATCCATGGGTAGCGGACCGCGCGGCGGGCGCCGCCCGTGAGCCTGGCGGCGCTCAGCGCGCGGGTCGAGACGATCCCCGCGGGGCTGCGCGGTATCCTGCTCGTTGTGCTCGCGAGCGCGCTGTTCGCGAGCATGCACAACACCATCCGCTTCGTGACCCAGCAGGGCATCCATCCGTTCGAGGTGGCATTCTTCCGCACCTTTTTCGGCCTGATCGTGTTCGTGCCGATCTTGATGCGCACGGGCATGGTGACGCTGCTGCGCACGGAGAAGTTTTCCTGGCATTTGGGGCGCGCGTTTCTCAATGCCGTTTCGATGCTTTCCTGGATGACCGCGCTCTCGCTGATGCCGGTCGCCGATGCGACCGCGATCAGCCTGGCGGGCCCGGTCTTTGTCGCCATACTTGCGATGATCTTCCTGAAGGAGCGTGTCGGGATGATCCGCTGGATGGGGATCGGACTCGCCATCCTCGGCGGGCTGATCGTCGTGCGGCCGGGCTTCGTCGATGTCGGGACCGGTGTCTGGCTGGTCCTGCTGTCCGCCGTGGCGGTTTCCAACTCGAAACTTGTGGCAAAGCTGCTCACCCGGACCGACAGCCCCGCCACCATCGTCGCCTACCTGACAATCCTGATGACGCCGATCACGCTCGTGCCGGCGCTGTTCTACTGGCAAACGCCGACGCTGGAGCAGTTCGCCTACCTGCTCGTGATCGGAATTCTCGGTTCCAGCGGCCACTTGTTGTTCGTGCACGCCTACAAGCTGGCCGATATCAGTCTCGTCGAGCCAGTGATGTTCACCCGCATGATCTGGGCCGCCCTGATCGGGTTTGCGCTGTTTGGCGAGTTTCCCGACCTGTGGACCTGGATCGGTGCCGGCGTGATCGTCGTCGGGACGACGTTCCTTGCGCGCCCCGAGACCGCCAGGGAGCGTGCGGTCGCGACGCCCGGGGCGTCGACGGTCGACCCGCCTCGCCCCACCTGAGTTTTTCCCGATCATGGCTTTTGGGCGGGCAAAATCCCTGTAGACTGCGGGGATGGATGTTCGGCGAGAGGGATTGCGCATGCTTATGAATTGGATGCCGGGGCGCGTATCGTTCGTGGCACTGCTGCTGTCCGGGTTGCTGCTCTCATCGGCGCAGGCGCAAACGCCCCGCATTATCGTGCCGGGCTACGAGGTGTCGGTGTGCGAGGGTGAAATCTCCACCTTCCCCCTCGGGTCGATCCCTCTCGATGCCTATTACTGGGTCGATATCCTCGACGAGACGAAGGAAGCGCTGGCATTCCGGGATTCCTTCCTGGCGGCGCTGGAGGACGGGGGGCTTGTAACCAACCGCGATGCGCGGCTGGTGTTCAGTTTCGAGTCTGAGTCCGCATTTCTGGGCCTGGTGCCGCGTGGCGGGATCGACAACGCTCAGCGCAACGTCGGGCGGGATCGGGATCCGGGCCGCGAGGTCGGCGTCAGCGAACTGCGCGACACGATCCGGGAAGGTGCCGACGTCGAACGGCGGCGGCGCACATCGCTGGGACAGCAGCTCGACGCGAAGGCGGAACTGCGCGACATGGAAACCGGCCGGGTGGTCTGGCTGGCGACGCTTGCCTGCAGCCCGCGAACCGGGGACCGTCGCGTGCTGTCGGATTTCGTCTCGCGCGTCGTGATCGAGAGCCTCAGCCGCGAAAACGGCAAGATCGCCTTCTGACCTGCGGCGTTCCGGAAACACAACAAGACATATCGGGGGGACAGCACATGTCCGACAAGAAACAGCTGGGCCTGGCCGTCGTCGGATGCGGTGTCGTGGGCCGCATGCGCGCAACACTCGCCCGGGACTTTCCGGGCATCGGCTGGATCGGCCTCAGCGACGTCAACGACGAGGTCGGCCACCGGCTCAAGGACGACATCGGCGCGGACTTTTATACGAACGATTTCCGCGAGTTGATCGCGCGGCCGGAGGTGGACGCGGTGATCGTCGCCACATCCACCTGGGCCCATACCGAGCCGACGCTGGCCGCTGTCGATCAAGGCCACATGCTGTTCATCGAGAAGCCGCTCGCGACCGACGCGCGGGAATCCGCGCAGGTGCTGAAGGCGATCGAGGATGCCGGGATCGATGCCGTGATCGGCTACACCCAGCGCTTCCGCCGGCGCTTCCTGGCAGTGAAGGACCGTATCCAGCGCGGCGATATCGGGGAGTTCACGGCGGCGACGGTGCGCGCCTTCATGAACCAGATGGCACCGACAGGCGAAACACGGCTGACCCAGGACCGCCGTTTCCTGACGCCGATGGTCGTCTCCGGCACTCACAGCCTCGACATGGCCTTCTGGCTGATGGGCGAGGCGGGCAAGCCGGTCTCGGTCTATTCGCGCTCGACCGAGCGCATTCTCACCGAACTCGGCATCAAGGACGCGACCTTCGGCCTGTTCGAGATGGAGGACGGCTCGATGTTCTCCATGAACATCTGCTGGGCGCTCCCGAAGACCTGGCCGGGCGCGGTCTACGGGCTGGAGATCGGCATCGTCGGCACCGAGGGCGTGATTGACATCGAAG
>JAEPNS010000307.1 GCA_017643325.1 Alphaproteobacteria bacterium
ACCGCGCGCGATGGCTTCCTCGATTTCGACACTGGCGTATCCAAGGTTGTCGGCGACGATTGAACCGAAGACGTTCGACGTCATCATGCACAGGGACGGGCGCCCTTCCACAAACTTGCCGAACGGACAGACGCGGTTGCCGAGCACGATCCGGTCCTCGCTTTCCTCGATCACGAAAAAGTCGCCCTGAATGCGCTTCTTCAGGTTGATGAGCACGTCGCGCACCTGGTCGCGATCCAGTTGCTCCACATTGAGCGCCTGCCGGTAGGAATTATCGATCTGCTGGCCGATCGATTGGCCGACGATGCTGATAAAACCAGACGCTTCCTCAAGCCCCACGACGTCTTGAAGCGTACCGGACAACTCGCGGACCAGCGACCGGAGGAAGACATCCCGCTCGAGTTCGATATCGGCGGATTCGACCGCCTGTTCTTCGGCCATGAAATACCCCTCGCTGCTTAACGCCCCACCGTTAGTGCATTATATGCAGTAACACCGTTCCAGCGGAAAAAGTGTTCCACGGCAAATGCGAGGCAGGAACCGCCCGGTCAGATTCCCTCACCCCTGGCCTTCGCCAGCGACAGCCAGTCCTCCCCCACGGCCACAACCTGGCTGCGGCCATCCGGGAAGGTCATCACGAGGGTCCAGGATTCGCCGTCCGGCGAGGTAAACACCTCAAGCACAGCGCCGTTCGCGCCAAGGCCACCTGCAACGGGTTCTTCGTCGTACGTTCGGCCAAGGTAATCCGCGATTTCCGAACGAGTCGTCATCCCGGTCGGATCGCTCGGCGATTGCGCGCCTGCAGAGGCCGGGTGCAGGACGAGAGCGGACAACATGGCTGCCATCCAGAGATGACGGCTCAGAGCTGAACCCGCGGGCGTCCAAGAAGTCGGAAGCATGTCTTTTCCCCTTTCAGGAGGAAATGTCGTCTCACCTGACATCGGGTCGAGTGACGACGCTCACACTTCACAAGCGCGTGCAGTCCGTAGGGCCGTCACATCGGCAAAACTTGCCCCACAAAGCCCGTTTTGCCGGGTGCGATCGTTGCCCCGTGATTTCCTGATACCTGAATTTTTCAACAATATCTGATGGTTGTACGTTTTTCGGCTCTGGCATGGTTCTCGCTTCGGAGACCGCGAGGAGAAATCCCGTAATCGCACCAACCGGTTGAAACATGTCGTTCCTGAACTCGAAAATCCGCCACGAAATCCCTCACCGACGCGCGCTGCGCATGCTCGCGGCCGCGGCCTCGGTGGTCCTGGCCACGTGGCTCGCGCCGGCGGGGCCGGCCGACGCACAGTCGCGCATCAAGGACATCGTCAACATCGAAGGCGTGCGCGACAACCTGCTCGTCGGTTATGGACTGGTGGTCGGCCTGAACGGCACCGGGGATACGCTCCAGAGCGCACCGTTCACCCAGCAGAGCCTGATCGGCATGCTCGAGCGCCTCGGCGTGAATACGCGCGATGACATCGCCAATCTCAACACGGCCAACGTGGCTGCCGTGATGGTCACCGCGACCCTGCCGGCCTTCACACGTCAGGGCTCGCGCCTCGACGTTACGGTCAGCGCTCTCGGCGACTCGACGAGCCTGCGCGGCGGCACCCTGCTGGTGACCCCGATGCTCGGGGCGGACGGCGAGGTCTACTCGGTGGCCCAGGGCCCGCTCGTCGTTGAGGGCTTCGCGATCCAGGGCAACGCCCAGACGATCGTCAAGGGCGTGCCGACGACAGCGCGAATCCCGAACGGAAGCATCGTCGAGAGGGAGATCGGGTTTGCTCTCGCGGAGCTCGACCGTGTTCACCTGAATCTCCGCAATCCCGACTTCACGACCTCCCAGCGCATCGTCCAGACGATCAATGCCGACCTCGGCGAAAACATCGCCCGGGTTCTCGATCCCGCGACGATCCGTCTCGAGGTGCCGACGGCCTTTGCCGGAAATACCGTCGGATTGCTGACACGTATCGAACAGCTCACTGTCCGTCCCGACCAGACCGCACGGGTGGTGATCGCCGAACATTCTGGCGTGATCGTGATGGGCCAGGACGTCCGGATCAGCACCGTCGCTATCGCGCAGGGCAACCTGACGATCCGGATCACCGAAACCCAGCAGGTCAGCCAGCCGAATGCCTTTGCGACCCAGGGCCAGACGCAGGTTGTGGACCGGACAAACATCGACATCGACGAGGACGAGGACAAGCGGCTCGCGGTTCTCGTGCCGGGCATCACGCTCCAGGAACTCGTCAACGGCCTGAACGCCCTCGGGATCGGACCGCGCGACATGATCTCGATCCTCCAGACCATCAAGGCCGCAGGCGCGCTGCAGGCCGAGATCGAGGTGATCTGATGAACGCCCTGACCGGAAACGGCATTGCCCCCAATGCTGCCTTCGAGACCGCGACGTTTGCCTTGCAGAATGCCGCGGGCGCACCGGTGATCGGTCCCAACAACATGACCCGGGAAACCGCCGTCGATTTCGAGGCGTTCTTCCTCTCGCAGGTCTTCGCCGAAATGTTCGCCGGAATCGAAACCGACCCCGTCTTCGGGGGCGGTCCCGGCGAGACGGTCTTTCGCTCGATGATGATTCAGGAGTTCGGGACATCCGTCGCGCGCTCCGGCGGTGTCGGCATCGCCGATTCCGTGATGCGCGAGATGATCGCCCTCCAGGAGGAGAACTAGAATGACTGCCACGCAAACCGCCGCCACCGAACCGTCCGGCATTGATTTCGCGGACAGCCTGATCCGCGTGACCGAGCGCCTGTCCTCGCTGATGGACAACGAAGTCGAGCTCCTGCGCGGGGAACGCGCCCGCGACATCAAGGCCCTGCAGGCCGACAAGGAATCGCTCACGGCGGTCTACCAGCGGCTCATGAGCGATCTACACGGCGCCCCCCAGGCGCTGAACGGCATCGACGAGGGCCGGAGAACTGCGCTTCGTCGCGCGGCGGAAAGGCTCGAGAAATCCGCCATGGGCAACGCCGTCGCCCTGCGGACCGCGGTCGAGGCCAACCATCGGCTGATGGAGGCCATTGCGGACGCGATCCGATCGCGCAGCAACGAGAACTCTCCGTATGGCGCCAACGGTCAGTTCGGCGCGGCGCCGAATGCCTCGCTCAACGTTTCCGTAAACCAGACGCTCTAGCCCGGCAGCGCACCGCGCAATATCCGCCATGTCCCTCACGATTTCCCTTCAGTCCGCCCTCGCCTCCCTGCAAGCCACGCAGGGCGCGATGCAGGTGGTGTCGAACAACGTCGCCAACGCGACGACCGAAGGGTTCACGAAGAAGACGATCGAGACCCAGACGCAGATCGTCGCTGGGCGGGCGAGCGGCGTACGCCTCACGGATATCGAGCGGGTCGTAGACCAGAACCTGCTTCGCCAGATCCGCGAACAGCTTGCGAAGGTCGAGGACCTGTCGATCCGTAACCAGTATTACGGTCGGATTCAGGAACTGTTCGGCGCGCCAGGCGGCAACTCCGACGTCGGCCATCTGCTCACCGAGTTCGGCGCATCTCTTGAAGCGCTCTCGACCACACCGGAGAGCGCCCCCGGCAAGTTCGATACGATTGCGCTTGCGGTCCAGCTGACCGAGCGCATGAACGTGCTCAGCGCCGAGGTTCAGGAGATGCGCCGCGAGGCGGACCGCGACATCGCCGACACGGTGACCCTGGTCAACACCAAGCTCAACACGATCAACGACCTGAACAACCAGATTTCACTCGCGGTCGGTCAGCAGCAGTCCGCAGCGGATCTCCAGGATGCGCGCGACCTGGTCCTCGCCGAACTGGCGGAGCTGATCGAGATCGAGACCTTCGAACGCTCCACCGGCCAGGTCGTCGTGTTCACGAGTTCCGGCCGGCCCCTGATCGACAGCGGCGTGGTGACGCTTTCCCACACGGCCGTGGCACAGTTCGATGCATCGATCAGCTATCCGGGCAACATCGCCGGCGTGACCTACGGGCCGGGCGCGACGGATATCACGACCGAGATCACCGAGGGACGGCTCGCCGGATTGATCGAACTGCGCGACAGGCGGCTCACGGAACTGCAGGAGCAGTACGACCGCGTCGCCGAGACCATGGCGACGGCCCTGAACACCGCGCACAACGCCGGAACCCCCTTCCCGGCCCCGACGTCGGTCACAAGCTCCAGG
>JAEPNS010000308.1 GCA_017643325.1 Alphaproteobacteria bacterium
GGAGCTCGCCCGTCGAGATGTCGAGTGGCGCAAGGATCTTGCGCGTGCCCGCCCTCGCGAACTGCTCGAGGTCGTTGTTCGAGATGCCCTGATACTGAACCACGATGGTCCGCGAGCGGTCCCATTCGCCGTTCTTGCCGAACTTCACGTCGCCCACCACGGTCGTGAACTTGTTCTCCCGGATGTAATCGGCGATCGCATCCTGGTCGAGCGAGCCGACCGCGTTCACCGCCTGGCCGAGAATGTCGACATAGGCATAGGACCACGGCACCAGGTAGTAACCCAGCGCGTCGACCTTGAGGTTCTCCGCCTTCACCTTCGCCTGGTAGCGCTCGATGAGTTCGGCCGCACCCGGATAGATCTTCATCGTCGGTTCCGGCACGAAGAAGTCGTAGTTGACGATGCCGTTCAGCATCGGGCCGAGGCCCGCCATGATGCCGGCGAACTGCAGACCCACCATGCCGCCGCCGACGGCCTTCGCCTCGGTGCCGACTTCAGCGAGCGCGCGAACCATGCCCGCCGAACCGTTCGGATAGGACGCGATGTAGATCAGGTCCGGGTTCTTGGCGTTGGCCGCACGAATAATCGGCGTGAAGTCCGGCGTGCGCGGGTTGTAGTTCTCCTCGTAGACGATCTCGAGGCCGCGGCTCTTGGCATTCTCGACAGCACCCTTCTTCAGGTTCTGCGCGAATTCCGCATCGGCTGCGATAAAGGCGATCGTCTTCGGCTCGAACTTCTCGACCGCATCGAACCAGTACTGCGAGAACCCGACAGCCGGGTCCGGACCCGCAGGCAGGATCTGGAAGTACTTCTCGTACTCCCACTTCTCGTTGTTGTTCATGCCGAACAGGCCCATGAACACCATTTCGCGCTCGATCGCGATCGGCATGGCCGGTGCGATGAGGTTGGTGCCGTAGCCGCTGACGATCAGGTCGACCTGATCGACGTCGAGCAGCTTGGCGTAGATGCCCGGCACGTTCTTCGGGTTGGTCTGGTCATCGTAGAAGACGAGTTCGACCGGACGTCCCAGAAGACCGCCAGCCTTGTTGACGTCTTCCTGCCAGAGCTGGATGCCGAGCAGCGACTGCTGTCCGCCACCGGCCAGCGCGCCTGTCAGCGCCATGGAAAAGCCGATCTTGATCGGGTCCTTGTCCTGCGCCTGCGCCGTGGTGCCCAAGGGCGCCGACAGCACAAACGCAGCCGCGACCAGGCCGCCAAGCAGCCAGACGCGCACGCGATTAGCGAGAATTCGGGTCATGTATACCCCTCCCTGATGTCGGTTCCTGCAACGGCCCACTTGCCCGTGAGGCGCCGCAAAACCAGTTCGAAACATCGGTACCGCCATTATCGGGCGCTCGCAGGACCCGTACATTCTTCTCTTCGGACGCGCTTGCGCCGATAGGCAGTGCGTTGTCTCCCTCTACCTCACGAAGCCGTGAGATTGATCGATTCATACCAGCCGGAAGAACAGCCGCACAAGTGTGATTTGAATGTGCGTTAAGACACTTGTGCGCCACAAGCAAACCAGCAAGTCGTCGCGGCGGTCTTGTCTCGACCACGTCGCCCTCATAGCTTTGGCGAAACTTCGGGGAGTGAGTCATGGGCGAATACGACCTCAGCGGACGCAATGTGATCGTGACCGGTGCCGGCCGCGGCCTCGGTCGGGCCATGACCGAAGCGTTGACGGAAGCGGGGGCGAACGTGGTCGCGGCCGCCCACATTTCCGACGACTTCCCGGAACTCGAGAAAGCCTGTTCCGGTCATACCGGCAAACTGCATTGCGTCACCGCCGACATCCGCCAGCCCGAAGAATGCGACAGGCTCGTGGCGGAAGCGCATTCGGCGTTCGGCGCCATACACGGCCTCGTCAACAACGCAGGCCTGACCTTCACTTACATCTGGCCCGACGGCCACAAGCGTGAAGCCTGGCGGGAAACAGGCGAAATGCCGAAGTTCTGGGAGGCGAGCGACGAGATCATCCAGAACGTCCTCGACACCAACTTCGTCGGCGCAGACCAGCTCACCCGGCGCTTTGCCCCGCTCATGGTCGAACAGGGTTGGGGCCGGATCATCAACGTGACGACGATGTACCGGACAATGACCAAACAGGGCGGCTCGCCCTACGGCCCGTCCAAGGCGGCTCTCGAGTGTGCGACCGAGATCTGGAACAAGGACCTCGAAGGCACCGGCGTCACGGTCAACATTCTCAATCCGGGTGCCGGCGCGATCACGCCCGGCATGTCGGAGGAAATGAAGGCGCGCGACAAGACGCTCGAAAAACCCGTCCTGATCGAAGCCGACCTTATGAAGGCACCGATCGTCTGGCTGATGTCCGACGCCACGGACGACATCACCGGCATGCGCTATGACGCCAAGCCGTGGGACCCGTCGAAGCCGGCCGCCGACGAAGCCGAGCGCATTGGCGCAAAGGCGGGTGTTCTGCTCTATTCGATGCCCGACTACTGACCCGGTCTCGCGCGGATCACATGAGCGAACGCGCGGGCTATATCGGCCCGACCATCCTGTTGACCCTGATCCAGGTGATGATTTCCTGGGCGGTCTTCGCGCCGCCGGTTCTCGCCAAACAGGCGCTGCCTGACATCGGTCTCGATCCCGCGTGGATCGGCATGCAGCCGACGATCCTGTTCACGGCAGCAACGTTCAGCACAATGATGTCCGCCGGCCTCGTCGCACGTTTCAACCCGATGCGCGCCTCGCAGGTGCTCGTCCTGCTGTGCGCCATCGGCAGTGCCCTGATCGCGACCGGCAACCTCGCGCTGATGGCGCTCGGGAGTGCGTTGATCGGTGCCGGTCTGGGCCCGGCCACGCCTGCGAGTTCACACATCCTCTCGCGCGTCACCCCGCGTCACCTGCAGCCGCTGGTCTTTTCGATCAAGCAGACAGGGGTTCCCATCGGCGGTGCGCTGGCCGGTTTCGTGGGTCCGCCCCTCACCCTCCTCTGGGACTGGCAGACGGCAATCCTGGTGATCGCGGGCGGGTGCCTCGCGGCCGCGCTGATCACCGAAGTCTGGGCGCGCGGCTACGCACAGTTCGCGGACCGTTCGATCCAGGTGAAGCTGGAACTCGTCGGCCCGGTGCGCCTTCTCCTGCAAAGTCCGATTCTGCGCTGGATGCTGGCCGGCTGCGTGCCGCTGGTGATCGCGCAATATGCACTGACCACGTTCATCGTGCTCTACCTGCAGGAGGATATCGGCCTGTCGGTCAGTGTCGCCGGCGCGATCCTCGCCGTGGCACAGATCAGCGGCGGAGCGGGGCGCATCGTGTTCGGCGCCATCGCATCGCGCCTGATGACGCCGTTGGCAACTCTCCTGATGCTCGCGCTCCTCGCGGCCAGCGCGTCCTTCCTGACAGCGGCGCTCACGACGTCATGGCCGCTCGCCCTCATCTACGGGGTCGGCGTGCTGTTCGGGGCAGGCGCGGTCGGATGGAACGGTGTGTACCTGGCCGAGGCGGCGCGGCGCGCACCCGGCGGAGAGGTCAGCCGGGCGACGGGCGCTGTCGGCTTCATCATCTTCGGTGCAATCGTCATCGGCCCCGCCGTCTTCGGCGGCATTGCCGAGATCGTTTCCTACCAGACCGCCTACATCGGGATCGGCATTCTCGTTCTGACGGCGGTGTTTTCCTTCACCCGCGCGCGGGCGCACATCCGGCAGGCCGGCTAGCCGGCCTTATTGTCCGCGCGCAGAGCTTCGTAAATGACCGAAAGCTCATCCTCGAGCCGGCCCATCTCCGCAACCTTCTCGTAGTAGTCGCGTGTCAGCCGGGCGATCGGTGCCGCCACGCCGAGCGCCTCGGCATGCTCCACGATGTAGCGGGTGTCCTTGTGCACGAGCCGCGCGGGCGCGGGCGCCGGCTGCCACTTTTCATCGGCCATCAACGGCGCACGCAGTTCGAATTGCGTCGATGTGGCAACGCTGGGTTTCACCACGTCGATGATCTGCTGTGGGTCCAGCCCGGACGCAATCCCCATGTTCAACGCCTCGGCCGCAACAAGGACGTGATTCAGAACAAGGGCGTTGAGCACGAATTTC
>JAEPNS010000309.1 GCA_017643325.1 Alphaproteobacteria bacterium
CCGGGGTCAGGCCGAAGGTCTCCTGGATGTTGTCCGACAGCGAGGTGAAGACGTCAGCCGCCGACCAGGCCTGGCGGCGCACGTCGGCGTCGCGGCCGTCCACGATATGGACCGGAACATCCGGGCAGGTCTCGCGGGCAAGGCCCTCGATCTGCTTGCGCTCCGCATCGGTCTCGAACCACCCCGACAGGACGAGATGGACCGGCCGTTTTGTTCTTTCGCGGGCGGCCTGTAGGCCGAGAAACATCGGCAAAGGGTGGGCCTTGGCGGTGGCGGACAGCCGGCCCAGAAACAGTGCGACGACACCGTCGTCGGGGATGCCCTTTTCTGCCCGAAACGCCGCCCGCGCCGCGTCGTCCCGCGCGAACGCGTCGGTGTTGATCCCAAGCGGGATGATCGGAAGCTGGAGCCGCCCCGAGCGGTCCTTCTTCCTGTTGAGTCGCGCATCCAGATAGTCGTGCCAGCGGTCCAACAGCCCCGCCACCATGTCGTGGACCGCCCGCGAGGTGCATATGACCGCGTCCCAGCTCTGGAGCGGGGCCGTGGCGAAACTGGCGATCGCTTCCATTACCGTGTCGCTCGCGGTCGTGTGGGTGATCCCGCACAGGCTCCAGCCGCGCTGGTCGTGATACCTGCGCAGCCACGCATGATCTGCAATCGTCGGGCTCGGGTAGAAGAGGCACCCGGTTGCGGCGATCCGCTCCGGTGCTTCGAAGGGAACCCAGCGCGCGCTCGATAGTGGCCGACCGGCGGCCCGGGCGTCCTGCTGCACGCTCTGCGCGAACGCTTCCGCGGCCTTGCGATCGGGCGCCAAGCACACCATGTCGCGCCCCGTACCGTGGCGGGCGTACCCGGTCAGGAAACTCGCGCCTGCCGATTGCCGTCCCATGAGGCGGCGGCCGGACATGGTGTATCCGTCCGGCATGTAGTAGATGACCGCGGACGCGGCACCGGATGTCTGATCGGCTGTCACGGGAGGGCATTCCACGCGTCGACGCTATGATGCCGCGACTAAGCCACCTGCCATCGAGGGCGGCAAGCGCAATTTCCCGGAATCGCATGCGCCCTGTACAGAAGTTCCGACATGCCGTTCGATAGCAAGCCCCCGATCCGCGCGGTCCTCGGTCCGACCAACACCGGAAAGACCTATCTCGCAATCGACCGCATGCTGGGCCACCAGACCGGCATGATCGGCTTCCCGCTGCGCCTCCTCGCCCGGGAGAATTATGACAAGGTCGTCCGCCTGAAGGGCGAGGGCGCGGCAGCGCTGATCACGGGCGAGGAACGGATCGTCCCGGCGAACCCGAAATATTTCCTGTGCACGGTCGAGGCGATGCCGCGCGACCGCAACGTCGAGTTCCTCGCGATCGACGAAATCCAGCTCTGTGCCGACGCCGAGCGCGGCCACGTCTTCACCGACCGGCTGTTGCACGCCCGGGGTACGGCGGAGACCATGTTCCTCGGCGCCGAGACGATGGCGCCGATCCTGCGCAAGCTCGTGCCCGATGCCACCTTCGAGCGGCGTGAGCGTTTTTCGCGGCTCAGTTACGGCGGGTTCCGGAAACTCACCCGGCTGCCGCCGCGAAGCGCGGTGGTTGCCTTCTCCGCATCGAATGTCTACGCACTCGCCGAGTTGCTGCGACGCCAGCGCGGGGGCGCGGCGGTCGTGCTCGGTGCGTTGAGCCCGCGCACGCGCAACGCCCAGGTCGCGATGTACGAGGCGGGCGAGGTCGAGTATCTCGTCGCCACCGACGCGATCGGCATGGGCCTCAACATGAACATCGCCCATGTCGGATTTTCGTCGATCACCAAGTTCGACGGGCACGGCTTCCGCCGCCTGACACCCGCCGAGCTCGGCCAGATCGCGGGGCGCGCCGGGCGGCATACCGAGGATGGCACCTTCGGGCCGACGGCGGAACTGGCCCCGTTCGACCAGGACCTCGTGGACGCCGTGCAGGACCATAAGTTCGAGGCAGTCGGCTCGGTGTTCTGGCGCTCCGGCGATCTCGATTTCTCCTCGCCCGATGCCCTGCGCCGCAGCCTCGATGCGCGCCCGCCGCGACCGGAGTTGCGGCGCGCCTGCGCGGCGGATGATTACAATGCGCTGCTTGCGGTGTGCGAGCACGAGGACATCCACGTTGCCGCGTCAAACCCGGAGGCCGTGCGTCTGCTCTGGGATGTGTGCCAGATCCCGGACTTCAGCGGTGATTTGTCGGGCAATCACCCACGACTCGTCGGTCGTATCTTCCGCTTTCTCGTGCGTGACGCGGCGACGATTCCCGCCGAATGGATCGAGCGCTCCATCGGCCAGTTCGATCGGACCGACGGGGATATCGACACGCTCATGGCGCGAATTTCCGGTGTGCGCACCTGGTCCTACATTACGCATCGCCGGAACTGGCTCGACGACGCCGACAGCTGGCAGGCGCGCGCGCGGGCACTCGAGGACAAGCTTTCGGACGCGCTGCACGAGCGGCTGACCCAGCGCTTCGTCGACCGCAAGACGGCAGTCCTCACACGGCGGTTGCGCGAGAACAAGGAACTGCTTGCGGGATTGTCGGAAGACGGCAAGGTTACGGTGGAAAGCGAGGAAGTGGGGCGACTTGATGGTTTTCGTTTCGTACCGGCTGACGACGATGTCGCGGCCAGCCCGCGGCTCATGGCAGCCGCGAACCGCGCCGTGAGAGAGGCAATCAGCACGCGGATTGCCGCGCTGACGGGGTCCGACGACGCCGCGTTCGTGCTGGATCACGCCAATGCCCAGATCCTCTGGCAGCAGTCACCCGTGGCCCGCATTGCGGCAGGCAACGACATCCTCCACCCCACGGTCGAGGTGCTGTCGAGCGAACTGCTGGATGCCCGGCTGCGCGAGGAGTTGCGCCAGCGCCTGCAGGGTTGGCTGGAGGCGCATCTCGGTGTCGAACTTGCGCCGCTCATGGCGCTGTCCCAGACGGAGTTCTCGGGCGCGGCGCGTGGCCTCGCGTTTCGGCTGGGCGAGGGGCTCGGCTGTGCGCTGCGTGCACGCGGCGACGACCCGGGCGCTCATCTGGGCGACGACGACAAGACCGCGCTGGCTCGTGCGGGTGTCCGGATCGGGGTCGCGTCCGCCTACCTCCCGGCAATGCTCAAGGGCCGTGTGATGGCCCTCAAGGCCATGCTGTTCCGGATTCGCCACGACGTGTCGGAGGACCTTCCCGACGGAGGCGCGACGGCGATGCCGCGTACCGACGGCGTTGACGACAACTGGTATCTCTCGCTGGGATTCTGCCCGGCCGGCCCGATCGCAATCCGGGCCGATGAACTCGAGCGGATGCTCGCTGCGATCCGGCGCGGCACAAAGGACGGCGAGTTTGCCGTCAACCCGGATATCCTCTCGCGCATCGACGCCCCGGCGGACGTGTTTGCGAAGATGCTGCGCAGTTTCGGCTACGAGGTCCGCGAGGACGATGACGGCATAAAGGTCTCGCGCAAGCCGCGTGCCAAGCGCAAGGGGCCACGCAGGCCGCGCGGCAAGGGCGGTCAGGGCCCGCGCACGGGCGACCGGGCCCGGCAGCCGCGCGACAACGCGCCGGACCCGGATTCACCCTTCGCCAAGCTCCAGGAACTCAAGGACCGGATGCGTTGAACGACGTCGCGCCGGAGACGCTGCGGCTCGACAAGTGGCTGTGGTACGCGCGCTTCTGCAAGACCCGCAGTCTCGCGACCGCGATGTGCCGCAACGGCGACGTCCGGGTGAACCGCCAGCCCGTGCGCAAGTCTAATCAGGCGGTGCGCGCGGGAGATGTCCTGACATTCGCTCAGGGGCCGCGCATCAGGGTTATCCGTATCCTTGCCCTTGGGACGCGGCGCGGCCCGGCGCCCGAAGCGCAAACGCTGTATGAGGACATTTCTCCGCCGATGCCCCCGCGCGAGCAGCACACCGCCGCACCCGGTGCGCGCGCGACAGGAGCCGGTCGCCCGACCAAGCGCGAACGCCGCGCGATCGACCGTCTGCGCGACCGGTGACGCGCTCACGGTCGCGTTGGTTGTCTGTCAGGCGACCGCTCGTGT
>JAEPNS010000030.1 GCA_017643325.1 Alphaproteobacteria bacterium
CTATTCCCAGGTGTGGCTCGTCGTCCGGCGCACGGTCGGCGGGAGCGAGAAGCGATGTATCGAACATATCGACCGCTTTCCGGCGGACACCGCCGATGCCGCCGACGGCTATTTTCTGGACTGCGGCCTTTCGCTTGACGATCCGCGCACCGTCACTGGCGCGACGAAGGCCGATCCGGTCGTGCTGAGCGTTCCGGCGCACGGATTTTCCGACGGCGACCTCGTGGACGTCGCCGACGTGACCGGAATGAGTGAACTGAATGGCAATCGCTATACGGTTGCGTCGTCGACCGCTGAAACCTTTGCCTTGTTCGGCGTGGATGGCACGGAATTCGGCGCCTACGCATCGGGAGGACAGGTTCGCAAGGCCGTCAGCGCCGTCGCCGGTCTGGAGCATCTGGATGGCGAGACGGTATCGGTTGTCGCCGACGGGCTGGTGCATGCGGATGCAACCGTGTCTTCGGGCAGCCTGTCGCTCGAAGCGCCGGCCAGCAGGGTGCATGCTGGCTATGGGTATCCGACCGAGATCGAAACACTCCGGTTCGAGGGACGGTCGCCGAACGGCACTGTCCAGGCGCGCACGAAGCGGATCGACCACGTGACGCTCCGGCTGCACCGCTCGCGCGGAGGACGGGCAGGCCCCGACCCCGGCACGCTCGACGATATCGAACTTGCGAGCGGGGCCTCGATCACCGGTGCCGCCCTGTTCTCCGGGGATCGCGCAATGGCGTTTCCCGCCGGGTTCGGCATCGACGGCCGTGTGGTTGTCCGGCAGGACGAACCCCTCCCGTTCACGCTGCTCGGCGTGATTGTGAATATCGACGTGGCAGCGAGGTAGCCCATGCAAATCGTCAACTTCCAGGCGGACCACCTCCACGCGGTCGAACCGCAAACGGCGCAGGCCGACGTCGTGAACTACATCGATGCCATCGACAGGCAGATGCTCGCCGCGCGCGGGATGTCGTTTTCAGCGCTTGCCGACGGAAAGATCGTCGGCTGCGCCGGTGTTGTCGAGTTGTGGCCCGGCGTCGGCCAGGCGTGGGCCGTCCTCTCCAGAGAAGCGCTCGACGAGCCGATCACGTTGACCAGAGCGGTGTTGCGCGAACTCGAGCGTATCCGCCGGGAACGATCTCTGCATCGCGTCCAGGCGACGGTCGCGGACGGCCATGGCGCAGGCGCGAGGTGGCTCGCCTTTATGGGCTTCGAGGTCGAGGGCCTTCTGATCAACTACGGCCCCGGCGGACGGGGCGACCACTGGATGTACGGGATGACGACATGAGCGCACCGCATTTGATGTTTGCCAATGCCCTGTTGTCGGCGGCGGGCGCCGCGCAACAGGGTCGGGACGCGCAGAGGCGGGCCGAGTACTCGGCGAGGGTCCACGAGCGCGACGCGACAATCGCGAAGCAGCGCGCTGCGTTGCAGGCCCGAAACACGCGGCGCGAGGGCGCCGCGCGGGCGGCGAGGGCGCGCGTCCGTCTCGGCGCCGCCGGTGGCCGCCTGGACGGCACCCCGTTCGACGTGCTCTCGCAAATTGCAGGGGATTCGGAGCTGGCGGCTCTGGAGGACATCTACGACGGTGCGTTGAACGCCACCGCGCAACAGACGCGGGCGCAGGCACAACGCATGCGCGGTTCGGCTGCCCGGCGGCAGGGCCTCGGCCGTGCCGGGTCCAGCCTCCTGCGGGGCGCGTCCTATCTGCGACGGTAGAAAGACGCGCGCCGGTACAACCTGTTTTCCATGGAGAGAAGTGAGATGAACGATCCGCTTTCGCGGTGGCGTCGACGAAACCGCGCCTACCGCACCGTGTTCGCAACGCCCGAAGGCAAGCGTGTGCTGCAGGACCTTCATGCCTTCTGCATGCAACCGGTACCGAGCGCGGATGCGAACGATGCGGTTTTCGCGATGGGCATGCAGCGCGTGTTCCGTCGCGTGGCCGCGCTTTCCGCGGCCGACGAGGACGCGCTGGTGGCCTTTGCCCTGAACAACGAGGAGATCGGACATGACGACTGACATCGACAGCAGCGATGAAGCGGTGGCTGTTGCCGCCCACGACGTACAGACCTGGCGAGACGACCTTTCGGAGGAGCTGCGAGCGAACCCGGTTCTGGAAAACTTCGCTGACGTCGACGCCCTGGCGCGCGAACATGTGCACCTCCAGAAACTCATCGGCCGCAAGGGGATATTGCCACCCGGAGAGGACGCCGGGCCCGAAGATCTTGACCGGTTCTATGCGGAGTTGGGCCGACCCGAACAGGCGAGCGACTATGACGTGGGCGGCATTGAGCGTCCCGAAGGGATGCCGTGGAGCAACGACGTACAGGACCGCATGCTCGAACGCATGCACGCCGCCGGCCTCACGGACAAGCAGGCACGCGCGCTGCTCGAGGGTTATGTGGAGGAACAGCGTACGGCCTGGGCCGAAGCCCGCTCGGAGCAGGACCGCTCACTTCGTGCCTCCGTCGACTCGCTCCGGGCCGAGTGGGGGCGCGGTTTCGACGAGAAACTCGATCTCGCCAACCGTGCGTTCGCGACCGCCTTCGGCTCGCGCGTCGATCAGGTGCGAGAGATGCGCCTCGCGGATGGCAGCTATCTCGGCGACCATCCCGACATGGTGAGGGCATTTGCCTCGCTTGGTGCACTGCTCGGGGAGGCCGAGTTCGTGGGGGCGGGTTCGGGTTCCGGTGCTGCGACGCGGGAACAGGCCCGGCGCCAGCTTGCAGACCTGGAGAGCGATGCGGGGTTCCGCGCCGCACTGCTCGACCGGTCCCATCCGGACCACCGGGATGTTGTGGCGCGCCGCTCGAGCCTGGCGGCGTACGCCTATGCGGATCCTGGCGATCCTGCGACGTGATCAACCGCACGAACCTTTTCTTCGCCGCGCACGTTCGTTACGAACACAGCCGCGCCATATCATGGCCAAGTTTGTCGGTTGTCTTGGCGCGAGTGAAGAAAAGACACGGATAGACACATGAAGATCTCGACCGTACTGGCAGTGCTGACCCTCCTGCTTGTTCCTGTCGTCGCGAGCGCCGACGAGGACGGGACCCGGCGCACGCTCGCCGTGACCGGACAGGGGGCCGTTCAAACGACGCCGGACATGGCGGAAATCCAGATCGGGGTAATGACCCGCGCCGCGACCGCGCGCGAGGCCCTGACCGAGAACAACGACAAGGCCACGAGGATGTTCGCCTTTCTGCGGGAGTCGGGGATCGCGGATCGCGACATGCAATCAGTGAACCTCTCGATCTCCCCGCAATACGACCATCGTCGCAAGCCCGAGCCCACACGGCCCGAACTCATCGGCTACGTGGTGAACAACAACCTCCGGATTGTCGTTCGCGATCTGGAAGGATTCGGAAAGGTGCTCGATGGCGTCGTGAGCGCAGGTGCCAACACGGTCCATGGCATTCGGTTTGACTCGTCGAAACGCGAGGAGCTGGAGCGGGAAGCGACGGCCAATGCCGTGAAGGACGCTGTCGAACGTGCGCGAAACATCGCGACCGCCGCGGGTGTTTCCCTGGGCAAGCCGATCACGATCCAGGAGAGCGGCGGTATCCGCCCGCCTGTCGTGCAAATGGCGGCGCGGATGGAATCGGCCGATGTGCCGATCGCGTCCGGCGAACTCGCGATCGGTGCACGGGTCTCGATCGTCTTTGAGCTCGACTAGCCCCGCTCCAGTCTCAGCCAGCATAAACAGCCCCGCGCTTCGCGGGGCTGTTTTCGTTTGCCGGGAGGAAATCCTCATGACCCCAGACACGTTCACCGCCCCGCCGTCGCGCGGCCTGCTGCCGGTTCCCGCCAGCCTTGTAGACCAGGTCATCACGGTTCGTGTGCTCACCCGCGTTCTGAGCACACTCATTGTTGTCGCCACCGCGGGTTGGTGGTTCCTGTTCGACGAAGTCAAGACGCTCAGCCGGGACATGCAGGCCCAGCGCGGAGAGCTGCTGCGTGAAATTGCCCGGACCGAAGCTTTCCAGATTGACCAGCGGGAGCGGCTCTGGAACCGCGTCGACGAACTCCAGCGCGATATTCAGGCGCTTCAGTCGGGCGCACGACCGAAGCCATCTTCACGGTCGTGGCGGGGGCCGCCCCGTTGGAGCGACCAGCCGAAATGGAGGAGGACCAATGACCGAATGGAATCCGCGATCGACACCGAGTTTCACGCGTCGGGAGATGACCTGCCGTTGCGGATGTGGCCGAGCCGACATGGACGGAAACTTCATGGACTTCTTGCAGGCGGTTCGCGCGCGGACCGGGCCGATGCATGTCAACAGCGGGTATCGCTGTCCGGCGCACAACGCCCGTGTCAGCGCGACCGGTGCCAACGGGCCGCATACGACCGGAAGGGCAGCCGATATCCGTTGTTCGGGTGCGTTTGCGCATCGACTGGTCCGAGAAGCCGTGATTCTGGGGGCAACCGGAATCGGTGTGGCGCAGCAGGGTCCGCATGAGTCCCGCTTCGTGCACATCGACACATTGACCCCCGCCGAGGCCACAGGCTGCCGGCCCTGGATCTGGTCATACTAGGAGGATGCCATGGTGTTTGCCGCCGTCCTGCCACTGCTGCAGTACGCGCCCGCGGTGTTCGAGGGGGCGCGGGCGATCATTTCCGCCGTAACAGGAGACGAAGTCCCGCCCCGAGCGGCACAAGACCCGGAATCGATGGCCCGACACATCGATGAATTGCCTCCTGTGCAGCGCGCCGAGGTCGTCGCCCGGCTGATGAGCTTGAAGGAGCGCATCCAGCGCCTCGATACCGAACGGTTCCTGGCGATGACGGACGGATCGGTGGAGAAACTTCGGGCAACGGCCCGCCCCGAGATTGCACGCCGCGCGATGGGGGTGATCGAGACGTTCGCGGTCGTGTTCAAGGTCGTGTTTTTTGCAATCGTCCTCGAATGGGCCGTGCGCAATCTTGCAAGCTGGACCGGCGTGGATTTGGCTGAAACGACGAGCCTGCCTGCCCTGTTTGCGGAACTCAGCCCCGTGGCCGAGATGATATGGGCGCCGTTATTGGGCTCTTTCTGGGCCTGTGTCGCAATCGTCAGGAAGTACATGGGTGTGCGCGAGCGAGACAAAGCCCATGAATACGAGCTGCGGAACGGCGGCCCGCTCAATTCGACCCAGGCGACCATCGAGGCGGCAAGCGGTGCGATCGCGACGGCGGTCCGCGCGCTCCGCCGCTAGAACTCGCCGGTCGACCCGGTTTGCTGGTCCCTTGTCTGCCTTGCCTGCCGGACGAATGAAGGGGCTGGACTTTTTGCGAAGTTGAGGGCTTGCAACACCGATTTTGCAGCCCCAACCTGATTCCGGCGGCACGATCCGGCATCCCCACCACGACCCCGATTGATTCGGATGATCGAAACCATCAACACCTACTGGCCCCTGGCTGCTTCGATTCTCGTGGCGATCGTCGCGGTCGTGCTCGTGGTGTCGGTGATCCTGCACAAGCGCGACGAAAGTGCCGCGATTGCCTGGGTCGGGCTGATTCTTCTCGCTCCGGTCGTCGGGGCGATTGCCTATCTCCTGTTCGGAATCAACAGAATCCGGCGTCGCGCGATGCGGACCCGTCCGCGGACGTCGACGCCGGCGGACTGGGATCCGGCCCGCGCGGCGCGGGAGCCGTTGAGGGTGACGCTCGACGAGCTCGATCCGGCGTCTCCCCTGTTCGCGCGGCGCAAGCTGATCGACGCACTGACAACGTTTTCGCCGGTCGAAGGAAATAGCATCGGCGTTTTACGCAACGGCGATGACGCGTACTCGGCCATGCTTGCCGCGATAGATAATGCCGAGCGTTCCGTTGCACTCGCCTCGTACATCTTCAAGTCCGACGATGCCGGTATGCGCTTCGTGGAGGCGCTCGAACGTGCGCAGAAGCGGGGCGTCGAGGTGCGGGTGCTCGTGGACGGGGCGGGACTGTTCTACTCGCTGCCGACGATATCCAGCGTGCTCGCGGCGCGCGGCGTTACGCATGCGCGCTATCTGCACTCCTTCTGGCCGTGGCGGATGCCGTACCTCAACCTGCGCAACCACCGGAAGATTCTCGTCGTCGACGGCCGGATCGGATTTGCCGGAGGCATCAACATTTCCGCGGCAAACCTAATTTCCCAAAATCCTTCACGGCCCGTCCGCGACCTGCATTTCTCGTTCGAGGGACCGGTTGTATCGCAACTGATGGAGACATTTGCCGACGACTGGGCTTTTGCGACCAGAGAGGTACTCGGGGGTCAGTTGTGGTTTCCGGCGCCTGCAACGTCCGGAAATACCCTGGCGCGTGCAATCCCCTCGGGACCTCATGAGCCGATCGATCGCATGCGATGGATTTTGCATGCGGCGATCTCGCAGGCGCAGCGGCGAATCTGCGTGATGACGCCGTACCTGCTTCCGGACCAGATCATCGTGGCAGAGCTCCGGCTTGCTGCGATCCGCGGTGTTTCAATCGACATTGTCATTCCGGAGCACAGCAACCTTTTTTTCGTGGACTGGGCGGTCCGCGCGCGTCTCGATGAACTTCTCGTGGATGGTTGCAGGCTCTGGTTCGGGCCGCGCCCGTTCAACCACGCCAAGCTCATGCTGGTTGACGACGATTGGGCAATGGTGGGGTCCTCGAACTGGGACCCACGGAGCCTGCGGTTGAATTTCGAATTGAACGTCGAGTGTCAGAGCGAGGATCTCGTATCTGCGCTGGACGATATCTTCGAGCGCGAGCGTGCGGACGCCCGCGCAGTATCGCTCGAGGAAGTCCGCAACAGGCGCATGCCGGTACGCCTGCGCGACGGCGTGGCGCGTCTGTTCTCGCCCTATCTTTAGGAAGCGTGCGGAGGCCTAGTAGGCGCGATCCACGCAAAAATCGACAACATCTTCCAGAGCTGCGCGGAATTCGTTGTCTGGCAGCGTGGAAAGCGCGGCCCTTGCGGTGTCGGCGTACCCGCGTGCGCGGATCAGCGTGTCGTCCAACGCATCATGCTTGTGAAGGAGTGCGACCGCATTCTCGAGGTCCGCGCCGTCCTGTTCGCACTCTTCCAGCGTCCGTCGCCAGAAGGCGTGTTCTGCCTCGTTCCCGCGCCGCATCGCGAGAACCACGGGCAGCGTTATCTTGCCCTCGCGGAAGTCGTCCCCGACTTCCTTGCCGAGCTTGTCCTGGGAGGCCGCATAGTCGAGATAGTCGTCCACGAGCTGGAAGGCGACCCCAAGGTTCGCGCCGTACCGGTCGAGCGCATCCGTCGCTTCGCTGCCCGGTCCGGCGACCAGGCCCCCGACTTCGCAGGCAGCGGCAAACAATGCGGCTGTCTTCGACCGGATCACGAAGAGATACGCCTCTTCGCTGGTCGACAGGTCGTTGGCGGTTGTCAGCTGCGCGACCTCACCCTCGGCAATCACGGCACTCGCGTTGGCGAGAATATCCAGGACTTCGAGCGACTCGCTTTCCACCATGAGCCGGAAGGCCCGGCTGAAGAGAAAATCGCCCACCAGGACACTTGCCTGGTTTCCCCATACAGCATTCGCCGTTTGCCGCCCCCGACGCAGGTCGGATTCGTCCACCACGTCATCGTGGAGCAGCGTGGCGGTGTGGATGAACTCGACCGCAGCCGCCAGGCCGATATGGTGGCGCCCCTCGTAACCGAACATCCGCGCGCTGGCGATTGTCAGGAGGGGGCGTAAGCGCTTGCCGCCGGCAGCAACGAGATGCCCGGCCAGTTCCGGGATCAGCGGCACCTCTGATTGCATCCGCTCGACAATGAGCTGGTTGACCCGTGCGAGGTCCGCCGCGCACAACTCGTTCAATCGGTCGAGCGCGTTGGCTTCACGTCCGGCCTTGGATTCCGAAAGTCGGGCCACTACAGCCAATATGTGTCTCCAGAAAATATCCGCATGACAGGCGCGAACCCGTCCATATTTCGCGGGTCAGAATTCGTCCGCGAGCATATGATCTTTGGGTTTCGGGTCAAGGGAACCCGGCTTCAGGGAGAAGACTGTCGGTCTGACGCCTTATGCGTGATGTGCTGAGAACAAATGACCCGGTGGAGTTGTCATTGGCGACGGCCTTGCTCAAAGATGCGGACATTGAGCATGTCGTCATGGATGGCAATATCTCGATTCTCGAAGGATCGATCGGGATATTTCCACGGCGCCTGATGGTGCTCGACGAGGACTACCGGAATGCCCGCGAGCTCCTGCAGGCCGCGGAAATCCTCGAATCTGATACCAACAGCAGCACCGAAACGTCTGAATGACGCGAACGGATACAGCGGATTCTCTACTCGGCGGGCGGGTTCATCTCCTGCAGCCTCCGGCCGGATACCGGGCTGCCATTGACCCCGTTTTGCTGGCAGCCGCGGTCCCCGATCTCGGGGCCATGCGGATCCTTGACATGGGGTGCGGCGAAGGCGGTGCGACCCTTTGTCTCGCGTGGCGATTGCCGCGCGCGGAGGTGCATGGGCTCGATCTTCGAGCGGACGCGATCACGCGACTGCGCGCCAGCTCTGCGAAAAACGGTTTCGGTGAGCGGGTCGCCGCACGCGTTCACGATGTATCAGCGGGAGCTCCGCGTGATCACCAATCGGCCTTTGATTGGGTGGTCTCAAACCCACCGTACCTGCCGGCGGAGCGCGCGGACCGGCGCGCACGATGCAACGGGGCCGATGCGGAGACCGTCGAAACGGTGCCCTTGAGCGCGTGGATCGATTGCATGCTGGCATGCGCCAACGCCGGGGGTCACGTTCTGCTCGTTCACCGGGCTGACCGGATCGACGAGGTGATTTCAGGACTACGGGATAAAGCCGGCGATCTGGTGGTTGTTCCGCTCGCAAGGGCGCGCGAGGCCCTGCGACGTTGCATCCGGGCCTGGTGCTGCACGAACAGGATGGGTCTTACACGACGAGCGCGCGTGCGATCCTGTTCGACGGGGAGGCGTTCGACCTTTCGTGACTTGATTGCCGGGTCTGGACGCACAAGTCTGTGGCCATGAACCTCAAAGACCTTATCTCTCGAAAGAAGTCCCCGCTGGTAACCGTTCTTCGCCTTGACGGTGCGATTGGTGCATCCAGTTCGCGGTTTCGATCTTCGATGCTGGACATCGGGTCCCAGGCGGCGCGGATCGAGCGTGCGTTCAAGCCGAAAAAACTCGCGGCGGTGGCGCTGGTGGTGAACTCGCCCGGCGGCTCTGCGGTCCAGTCGTCGCTCATCGCCGGGAGGATCCGCGCTCTTGCCGACGAAAAAGACGTCCCCGTCTTCTCATTTGTCGAAGACGTGGCCGCGTCCGGCGGATACTGGCTGGCATGCGCGGGTGACGAGATTTTTGCCAACAGCGCGTCAATCGTCGGCTCGATCGGCGTCATTTCGGCCGGGTTCGGCTTTCCCGACCTCATCGCGCGCTACGGTGTGGAGCGACGCGTCCACACCGCGGGTGAAAACAAGGCGATTCTCGATCCCTTTCTTCCCGAGCGGGAGGAGGATGTGTCACTGCTCGAGGACATGCAGAGCCAAGTGCACGAGCAGTTCAAATCCTATGTGCGCGAACGCCGCGGTGCGCGAATTGCGAACGCGCCGGACGACCTGTTCTCCGGCGCATTCTGGACGGGTGCCCGGGGTGCTGAGTTTGGACTCGTTGACGGGATAGGAGATATCCGAACCGTATTGCGCGAAAAGTATGGTAACGATGTCCGCATGTTGGCTGTTGCGGAGCGCAAGTCGTTGCTGCGGTCCTTGTTGCGGCGCGGCGGCCGGTCGGCATTGGGCCCGTCCGGGCTGGACGACATCGCGGACCGCGCTATTACGGCCGTCGAAGAACGTTTGATCTGGGCCCGGTTCGGGCTTTAGTCGGGAAGTTTACGCTGTGTTCGGATTTTCGTTGTCGAAGCTCTTGGTGCTTGCCGTCATTATCGCGGCCGTGCTCGTCCTGTTTAGATTCCTCGGCCAGCGCAATGCGGTGAATGAACGCCGACGGGGCGCGGTCGAAGCATTCGACACGGAATATGACGCCGAATCCGATACCTACGTCGTCCGGGGCGACAAAACCGCTGAGAAATAGGGTGGCGCCGGCCGACCCGTCCTTGACCCTGTCAGGGCGCACTTCTATTTTCCCCGCGCCCTGAAGCAGGCGGACATTCAATCCATACGATGGCGAACGCAAATACCGGTGCGGCAGGCTCGTCGGCATCGCCGAAGAGCTTTCAGGACCTGATCCTCACATTGCAGAGGTTCTGGGCGGAGCGCGGCTGCGCCATACTTCAGCCCTACGACATGGAGGTCGGCGCGGGGACGTTTCACCCGGCAACGACCCTGCGCGCGCTCGGTCCTGACCCGTGGCGCGTCGCCTATGTGCAACCGTCGCGTCGGCCCACCGACGGCCGGTACGGCGACAACCCGAACCGGCTCCAGCACTACTACCAGTTTCAGGTCATCCTGAAGCCGTCGCCGGCCGACAGCCAGCAGCTTTACCTGGACAGCCTGGCCGCGTTGGGAATTGATCCGGGTGCGCACGATATCCGTTTCGTCGAAGACGACTGGGAGAGCCCGACCCTGGGCGCGTGGGGCCTCGGCTGGGAGGTCTGGTGCGACGGGATGGAGGTTAGCCAGTTCACCTACTTCCAGCAGGTGGGCGGTTTCGATTGCGATCCGGTGTCCGTTGAACTGACATATGGCCTGGAAAGGCTCGCGATGTATGTGCAGGGCGTCGAGAACGTCTACGACCTGGATTTCAATGCCGCCGGCCTCAAATACGGCGATGTTTTCCTGCGTGCCGAACGCGAGTTCAGCGCCTACAACTTCGAACACGCCGACACCGAGATTCTGTTTCGTCATTTTGCCGACGCGGAAAGCGAATGCCGGGCGCTGGTCAATGAAGGTCTGGCTTTGCCCGCCTATGACCAATGCATCAAAGCGAGCCACAGCTTCAATTTGCTCGACGCACGCGGGGTAATCTCCGTGACCGAACGCCAGGCCTATATCCTGCGGGTTCGCGAGCTCGCGAAGGCATGTTGTGAAACCAGGCTGGAAGCGGGATCTTCCTGATGCCCGAACTTCTGGTCGAGTTCTTTTCCGAAGAAATTCCGGCGCGCATGCAACGGCGCGCGGGCGAGGACCTGCAGCGTCTGCTTGCGACCGCGTTGCGGGACCACGATCTCCCGTTTGAAGATATCAAATCCTTCACCACCCCCCGCCGGCTGACGGTTCTTGCAAGCGCGCTGCCGCTCATACAGCCGACGCGCGAAATCGAGCGCAAAGGGCCGCGCACCGACGCTCCAGAAAGAGCGATAGAGGGTTTTCTGGGGTCGGTCCCCGTCGATCTCGACCAGTGCGCGGTCGTGGAAGACAAGAAGGGAGCGTTTTATGTGGCGCGTTGGACGGAAGAGGGGCGCGACGCACGCGTTGTGCTACCCGACGTCATAGGTGAGATAGCGCGCGCGCTGCCGTGGCCGAAATCGATGCGCTGGGGGGCGACGACGTTTCGTTGGGTGCGCCCGCTTCACGGCGTTCTGGCAATATTCGATGGAAAAGCACTTCCGGGCGGGATCGACACGGGCGATGGCAGCCTCGGCTACTCAAACACGACACATGGTCATCGGTTCATGGCGCCTTGTTCGATCGAGGTGTCTGATTTCATGGAGTACAGCGCAGGCCTGAAAGATGCCTTTGTGCTGATCGACCCGGCGGAGCGCGAACGGGTGATTCGCGACCAGATGGACCAGGCCTGTGCGGCGTCCGGGCTTCGCGTGCCGGATGACGATGCCCTGTTTGCGGAGGTGGCCGGGCTCGTGGAATGGCCGTCGCTTCACATTGGCACCATCGACACCGATTTCATGGACCTTCCGCGCGAAGTGCTCGTTTCCTCGATGCGCGAACACCAGAAATATTTCGCGCTCGAAACCGAAGACGGCCGACCGGCTCCGAATTTTGCGTTCGTCGCGAATATCGATGCGCAAAGTGCGGATGCCGTGATCGCCGGGTATGAGAGGGTTCTGCGCGCACGGCTGTCGGATGCCAAGTATTTCTGGGACCTGGACCGCGAAGCGCCGCTGGAATCTCGGGTGGCTTCGCTCGACGGTATCGTATTCCACGCCAAGTTGGGGACCGTCGGGGAC
The DNA here is from genome assembly GCA_017643325.1 of Alphaproteobacteria bacterium. Lineage (GTDB taxonomy): Bacteria > Pseudomonadota > Alphaproteobacteria > UBA6615 > UBA6615 > JABJAG01. The sequence continues at coordinate 12,087 of JAEPNS010000030.1, forward strand.
AAGGTCGCGCGCGTCTCCCGCCTTGCCGAATACCTGTCGGACAAAATCCAAGGAGCGTCCGTTTCGGATGTGACCCGCGCAGCACAACTCGCGAAGGCGGATCTGGTCACCGGCATGGTCGGCGAGTTTCCGGATCTCCAGGGAGTGATGGGGCGCTATTACGCTCAGGCGCAGGGCGAAAGCGCCGCGGTCAGTGACGCGATCGCCGAGCATTACGCACCGCTGGGTCCGAACGACCGCTGTCCGACAGCGCCGGTCAGTGTTGCGGTCGCGCTTGCTGACAAGCTCGACACGCTCACCGGGTTCTGGAGCATTGACGACAAACCGACCGGTTCGAAGGATCCGTTTGCGCTGCGGCGCGCCGCGTTGGGTGTGATTCGACTGATTCTCGAGAACGAGCTGCGGCTCGACCTGCGCGAAGCTGTCAGGTTCTCGGCCAAACTTCACTCGACCGAAGGCGATGCATTGGTCGAAGACCTCATTCGGTTCTTCGCGGACCGGCTCAAGGTCTACCTGCGCGACCAGGGTGCGCGCCACGACCGGATCGATTCTGTTTTGGGTGACAAGATGCCGGGCGAACTGATGTCCGTCGTTCAGCGCGTCGCCGCAGTCGGGGAATTTCTGGATTCTGAGGACGGTGCCAATCTGCTCACTGCGTATCGCAGGGCGGCCAACATCGTTCGCGCGGAATCCAAGAAGGACGCCGGAGAGTTTCGAGGCGCCGACTACGTGAACGAAGAGGCATTGCAGGACCCGGCCGAGACGCTGCTGGTATCGAAACTGGCCGCCGTTGAATCCGACGCCGCAACTGCGCTGGAAGAAGAGGCGTTCGATCGTGCGATGCACGCACTTGCCGACCTGCGTGCGCCGCTCGACGCGTTCTTCGACGAAGTCACGGTCAATGTTGACGACTCTGCCGCCAGAGGGAATCGATTGCGCCTGCTCGCGCGCGTCCAAGAGGTGATGAACAATGTCGCAGACTTCTCAAAAGTCGAGGGCTGACGGGTCCATGGCCGATACAGATACCAAGTGGGTCTACAGCTTTGGTGCGGATGATTCCGACGGCAGCGCGGAAATGCGCAACCTGCTCGGCGGCAAGGGCGCCAACCTTGCGGAGATGAGCAATCTCGGGCTCCCGGTTCCGCCGGGATTCACGATCACGACCGAGGTCTGCACCTACTATTACGACCATGGCGAGACCTATCCCGGCGAACTCGATGCGCAGGTCGAGGCTGCTTTGCGCGCGATCGAGACATCTGTTGGGGCGGGCTTCGGTGATTCGTCGAACCCGCTGCTTGTATCTGTCCGGTCCGGTGCGCGGGCTTCGATGCCGGGGATGATGGACACTGTCTTGAACCTCGGCCTCAACGACGAGACCGTCGAGGGCCTGGCTGAGAAATCAGGGGATGCGCGATTCGCGTTCGACAGTTACCGGCGCTTCATACAGATGTACAGCGACGTGGTTCTCGGCGTGGACCATTATCTGTTCGAGGAAGTCCTCGAACAGCACAAAACGGACAACGGCCTGATCCTCGATACCGATCTGGCGGACGACGACTGGAAAGCGGTTGTTGCTGCGTACAAGAAGATCGTCGAGGACGAACTGGGCAAACCCTTTCCCCAGGACCCGCGCGAACAGTTGTGGGGCGCCATCGGCGCGGTGTTCGGGTCGTGGATGAACCAGCGTGCCATGACCTATCGGCGTCTCCACGGTATCCCAGCTGAATGGGGCACGGCTGTGAACGTGCAGGCCATGGTGTTCGGCAACATGGGCGACGACTGTGCGACCGGTGTGGCTTTCACCCGGGACCCCTCCACAGGGGAGAACATCTTCTACGGCGAGTATCTGGTGAACGCGCAGGGTGAAGATGTGGTGGCCGGAATTCGGACGCCGCAGCATCTGACAATCGCCGGCAAGGAGCGCAACGGCTCGGACCTGCCCTCGATGGAAGAGGTCATGCCTGAGGTGTTCAAGCAGCTTGCCGACGTGAGGCAGACGCTCGAGGCCCACTACAAGGACATGCAGGATATCGAGTTCACGGTGCAGCAGAACAAGCTGTACATGCTGCAAACGCGTTCGGGAAAACGCACCGCGGGGGCTGCGATCCGGATCGCTGTCGAGATGGTGAGCGAGGGCCTTATCTCGGAAGCCGATGCGGTGACTCGGGTTGGCCAACTTGACCAACTCCTTCACCCGCGCCTTGATCCCGACGCCCCGCGCAATGTGCTGAGCCGCGGCCTGCCCGCGTCTCCAGGAGCGGCGTCCGGCAAAATCGTTTTGAGCGCAGACCTGGCGGAAGACATGGCGCAACGGGGAGAGAAGGTTATCCTCGTTCGCATTGAAACCAGTCCCGAAGACATTCACGGGATGCATGCCGCGCAAGGCATCCTGACGACCCGCGGCGGCATGACAAGCCATGCCGCCGTTGTCGCGCGCGGAATGGGCCGGCCATGCGTTGCAGGTGCCGGTGACATCTCGGTCGACTATTCGAACGGAGAGGTGCGGGTCGGCGGACGGACATTGAAAGCGGGCGACCAGCTGACGATCGACGGTGCAACGGGTGAGGTGATCGAGGGCGAGGTGCCGACCATCGATCCGGAAATGTCCGGTGATTTCGCGACCCTGATGTCGTGGGCCGACTCCATTCGGCGCCTGAAGGTGCGGACCAACGCAGAAACGCCTGTCGATGCGGCGACGGCGCGGGAGTTCGGTGCCGAGGGTATCGGTTTGTGCCGGACCGAGCACATGTTCTTCGATCCCGAGCGGATCGTCGCCGTGCGGCGCATGATTCTGGCGGAAGACGTTGCGGGACGACGCGAGGCGCTTGCGGAACTGCTCCCCTATCAGCGGCAGGATTTCGTGGAGCTGTTTCGCATCATGGGAGGCCTGCCGGTCACCATCAGGTTGCTTGATCCGCCGTTGCACGAATTCCTGCCGAAGTCCGACGAGGAAATCGCCGAGGTTGCGAAACTCGCGGGCCGTGACCCGAAGGCGATGACCGACCGGGCCGTCCAGTTGCATGAGGCGAACCCGATGCTGGGCCATCGCGGCTGCCGGCTGGGAATCACCTACCCCGAAATCTACGAAATGCAGGCGCGTGCAATTTTTGAAGCGGCATTGACGGTTTCGGGTGGGAACGACGTCTCGGTCTTCCCGGAGATCATGATCCCGCTGGCCGCGACCAAGCGCGAGCTAGACATTCTGAAGGAGCGTATCGACGCCGTCGCAGAGGCCGTATTCGAAGAGCGGGACGCTCGGCTCGAATACCATGTCGGGACGATGATAGAGCTGCCCCGCGCTGCTCTACGTGCTGGTGACCTCGCGAAGACGGCGGAGTTTTTCAGTTTCGGAACCAACGACCTGACACAGACAACGTTTGGAATCAGCCGCGACGATGCATCCGGTTTCCTCTCCGAATACGAGCGATACGGCATCGTAGAGACCGATCCGTTTGTCTCGATCGATATCGATGGTGTTGGCGAACTGGTCTCGATCGCGGCCGAACGCGGGCGTACGACACGCGAAGATATCAAGCTCGGGATTTGCGGGGAGCATGGCGGGGACCCCGCGTCCGTAAAATTCTGTGAGAGCGTGGATCTCGACTACGTCTCATGTTCGCCGTATCGCGTGCCGATTGCCCGTCTTGCAGCGGCGCAGGCCGTCGTTGAGCAGGGGAAGACCTAAAGTCTTTCAAGCTGTTCGCGCAGGCGAATCGCTCAGAACAAGCAAAGGCCGCGCCCGGAAGGGCGCGGCCTTTTTTTGTGGGTTCTGAATCCGCGCTATTCGGCGGCGACGGCTCCGCCGGTGTAACCGGTGGACTGCTTGTCGGCGCGCTTGGTCAACAGCTTGCGGAAGAAGGCGGCCATCGCCTTGCCCCGTTCACGTTCGGCCATGCGCAGGACGTCAAGGTCAGAGAGTGTGCTGTACTTGGACATCGTCAGATGCTCCTACGCTCGGGTTAATATCGATGCACCCGATATAAGGGCAGAAATGTTGACGATCAATGAAAGAAGTATGCGATTAACGCATATCAGATGTCATAAATATCATATATCGTATCAAAATATCCGATAATTATTCCTAGAAAGAATAAATTCGATGGCTAGACCGGTGTGAGCGCGCCACCGTTTTCGAGGACCAGGGGCATCCTCGGCTCTTCTACGTCAAGCCTGACGGATGCGAGGACGTATTCG
>JAEPNS010000310.1 GCA_017643325.1 Alphaproteobacteria bacterium
TCGCCTGCGGCACACGGGCTCCTGGCCCGTCGAGATCCCACGCAGCTACCTCGACCATATGCGCGTCTCGACGATATAGGGCTCGGCACCGGGCCGGGAAATCTCGGCGCGGACGTCCCACTGGCCAGGCACGGGGAGGTCGACCTCGGCGAGGTAAACGCCCCCCGGCTGCGCTTTCAACGGGACGGTGAAATCCAGCCCTTCTGCCACGGGTCGCACGAACGCAGCCGTGACGTCCCGTTGCTCGATGGGCTGGCCGCCCGGACCTTCGGCGGCAACGATCAGCCGGCCGCGCAATGCAGTCTCGGCCTCGAACGTCGCAGCCACCTTCCAGCCCAGCGCCGATTGCCGTTCGGCGCGCTCGAGCGTGCGATTGAAATCAACGCCGCGCCGGTAGGAGTTCTCCGCCGACAGGCCGCTCCAGCTGTCACTGGCAAACCAGATGAACACCCCGTTCACGGCAAATATGACCGCGAAGAATCCGATGATCCACGCAAGAAACGTCCGTCCCGTCCAGGCTCCGGTATCCCGGGTCATCGTTGCGGCCCCTTGAAGCTGCTGTCCGTTATGGCGGTGTTTCCGTTGGCCAGATCCTCGATCACGAATTCCAGATCACGCGACGCCGGCACATCGGGACCCGGCGACGTCACGAACACCCGGTAGCTCTCGATGGTATCCGGCCCGACGCGAAACACCGGCAAGCCAGCATCGCCGCCGATCCGGCGAACGTCAGCGCCGGCCAAACCCTCGACCCGGAGACGGAATGTCCGGTCCTCATGCAGCTTGTTGGTGATCCTGACCGTATAGGCGTTCCGGATAGAACCGTCGGACAAGGTCGTGAACAGCGGATTGCGCTGGTGCTGGACGCCGATATCCATCACCGAACGGGTCAGCAGAGCATACAGCATGATCGCCCCGACCAGCGCGATCATGCCCGCATAGAGGACCGTCCGGCCGCGGAACATCCGGAACCGGGGTGTCTCGCCCCGCGCGTCCTGGTCGGCCATATTGAGCGTAGAGTAGCCGATCAGGTTCGGTGGCCGTCCGACCTTCTCCATGACTCCGTTGCAGGCGTCGATACACAATGCGCAGGAAATGCACTCGATCTGCTGACCGTCGCGAATGTCGATACCCATGGGACAAACGGCGACGCACTGATTGCAGTCCACGCAATCGCCGCGTCCCTCCCAGCTCTCGCCCGCCTTGTGAGAGCCGCGCGGCTCTCCGCGTTCCACATTGTAGTTGACGATCAGCGTGTCTTCGTCAGCGAGCGCCGCCTGAATCCGCGGCCAGGGACACATGTAGGTGCAAACCTGCTCGCGCATGAAACCGCCGAACACGTAGGTAAAGGCGGTGAGGATTCCGATCCAGACATACGCGGCGAATTGCGCGTCGAGCGCAAACAATTCGGACGCCAGGGTCGGCGCGTCCGCGAAATAGAATACCCACGCGCCTCCCGTCGCGACAGCGATCAGAAGCCAGCTTATGTGCTTGCCGAGCTTCTTGCCGAACTTGCCGACACTGGCCGGAGCCCTGTCGAGGCGCATGCGTGCGTTTCGGTCACCCTCCCAGAAGCGCTCCACGGCGATGAACAGATCGGTCCAGACTGTCTGCGGACAGGAATAGCCGCACCACGCGCGCCCCACCGTTGCGGCTGTCAGGAACAGGACCATCGCCGCCAGGATCAGGAGGCCGGCGATGAAGAAAACCTCCTGCGGCCATATCTCAATGAAGAAGAAGTAGAACCGGCGCCCCGGCAGGTCGATCAGCACGGCCTGGTCCGGCGCATTCGGCCCGCGATCCCACCGCAGCCAAGGGGTGACATAGTAGATTGTCAGGGTCACCGCCATGACGAACCACTTGAACTTCCGGAAGCCGCCCTGCGCGCGCTTCGGATAGATCTTCTCGCGCTTCTTGTAGAGAGACCGGTTCTCTTTCTTGTTGACCGGCGCCACATCGACCGTTTCCACACGGCTCCGGCTGCCGGTATCTGTCATATCCGCACCCTCGGGCATGGTTCACTCACTCACCGCCCCCGAGCTGGTGGACATAGATTGCCAACTGTTTGCGCGTGACCGGGTCGAGCTTGTCGTCCCAGTTTGGCATCACGCCGTTGCGCGGGTCCGCTACCGTGTTCCAGATGCTCTCGCGGTCGCCGCCATACAGCCAGATCGCGTCGGTCAGGTTCGGTGCACCCAGTTCGCGGTCGCCCTTCCCGCTTTCCATGTGGCATGCCGCGCACTGTTCGAGGAACACCCCGCGCCCGCGATCGGCCGATTCCACTTCGTGATCCTGACCGGATATGGCGAGCACATATTCCACCACGTCATCGACCTGATCGCGCGGCAGCAACTCGTCCTTCAGGAACGCCGGCATCTCGTTAAACAGAGTGTCGGGGTGCTCGGAGCGTATCCCGACCCGGATGATCTCATGAATTCGTTCGAGCGATCCGCCCCAGACCCACGCGTCATCGTTCAGGTTCGGATAACCGGGGGCACCCGCCCCGCCCGACCCATGACACTGGGAGCAGTTCACCGCGAAAGCAGACTGTCCACCGGCTACTGCGAACTCGCGCAGGTCCGCGACATCAAGGATTTCCTCGAGGCTGGCCTCTTCGATTCGGCTCCTCAGCCCACTCTGCGCCTCTCGTGCTTCGGCGATATCCATCCGCACGCTCTCACGCTGCGAATATCCGAGCACGCCCTTGGTGTAGTCCGAGACGAGTGGAATCGCGGGCATCGCGATCATGTAAGCAACGGACCAGGCGATCGTTGCGTAGAACGTCCACAACCACCAGCGCGGCATCGGTGTATCGAGTTCGCGGATGCCATCCCATTCGTGACCCGTGGTTTCCTGACCCGTTACCGGGTCGATTTCCCTCTTATCGCTCACGGGATCAATCCTCCTTCAACGGAATTTGGGCGGCATCGCGGAATTTGCGACCGTTGCGCGGCCACAGGGCGTAGGCGAGCACCACAAGAAAAATCGCGACGAAATAGACCAGGCCCCAAGTCTGGGCAAAGCCGGCTGCGGTTTCATAGTCCACAAACGCCTCCTACCGGCTGTTCGCGGCAGCGTCGAAGCTGTCGAACTCGACCAGCGTTCCGAGCATCTGCAAATACGCGATTAGGGCGTCGAGTTCCGTGATCCGCCGTTCATCGCCGTCGAACACCCTTGCGACGGCTTTCGGGTAGCGTTCCTGGAGCGCGTCGATGTCGCCTTCATCCGGATTCGCCTGGGCTTCGAGGTCGGCGATCGCGTTCTCGATCATCTCGTCCGTGTAGGGCACGCCGACAGTGCGGTTCGCCTTCAGGTGACCCTGTATATCCTCGTAGGAGAGTTTGTTCTCAGCCAGGAACGGATACCCGGGCATGATCGATTCCGGCACGATGGAGCGTGGGTCGATCATGTGCGCAACGTGCCACTCGTCCGAGTAGCGCCCGCCGACGCGGGCCAGGTCCGGCCCGGTGCGTTTCGAGCCCCACTGGAACGGATGGTCGTACATCGATTCCGCGGCAAGGCTGTAGTGTCCGTAGCGTTCCACCTCGTCACGCAGCGAGCGGATCTGCTGACTGTGGCAAACGTAGCAGCCTTCACGGATGTAGATGTTCCGTCCCGCCAACTCGAGCGGGGAGTAGGGTCGCATCCCCTTGACCTCCTCGATCGTGCTCTTGAGCCAGTAGAGCGGCGCGATTTCGACGATGCCGCCGATCGCCACCACAACAAGAATCCCGATCGTCAGGAAGATGGAATTCTTCTCGAAGAACTCGTGCTTGAACATCATCGACTCCTAAGCGCGCGCCGCGGCCGTACCGGCGAGAGGCGCTTCGTTTCGCACCTCGCCCCGGACCGTCTTCCAGACGTTGTAGGCCATGACCAGGGAACCGACGACGAACAGCGCGCCGCCGGCGGCCCGGATCAGATAGAACGGGTGCATCGCCTCGACGGTCTCGATGAAAGAGAACTCCAGAAAACCGAGTTCGTCGTAGGCGCGCCACATCAGC
>JAEPNS010000311.1 GCA_017643325.1 Alphaproteobacteria bacterium
TCATCGCATCATGATTCCCGCTGTGCACATCTCGCACGTCAGCCCACCCATACCGCGCCTGCGGACGCGGTCCAAGGAAGTTGCATGAACGCGCCCGCGTCTCCCGAAAACCCCGCGTCCGGTTCGCCGGTCGTCACGCGGTTCGCGCCGTCGCCGACAGGTCACCTTCATCTCGGACACGCCTACTCCGCGCTGTTCGCGTGGCGTCTCGCAGACGCGTCCGGCGGAAAGTTCATGCTGCGGATCGAGGACATCGATCCCGCACGCTGCAAGCCCGAGTTCGAGGATGCGATCGTGGAAGAGCTCGCCTGGCTCGGTGTTCGATGGGAAGAACCGATCATGCGACAGTCGGAGCGGATAAATGCATACACCGACGCCCTTGGACACCTGGAAGATCAGGGCCTCCTCTACCCGTGCTTCTGCACACGGTCGGACATCAACGCCGAGATCAAGAAGGCCGGCGCTGCCCCACATCTGCGCCGCCATGGCCCGGACGGGCCGGTCTATCCCGGAATCTGCAAGGGACTCGACCGGGCCGAGCGGCAGGCCCGCGTCGACGCGGGCGAACGGCACGCGCTCCGGCTCGATATGGAAGCAGCTTTCGCGCAGGCCGGACCGTTGACCTGGTTCGACAGGACACGCGGCGAACAGGTTGCGCGGCCGGACCTGTTCGGCGACATCGTGCTCGCGCGCAAGGACGTGGCGACGAGCTATCACCTCGCCGTCACGCTCGACGACGACTCCCAGGGGGTCACGCTGGTCACGCGGGGCGAGGACCTGTTCGCCGCCAGCCACATCCATCGGCTCCTGCAGTCGCTGCTCGGGCTGGACGTGCCGGAGTGGCACCACACGCCCCTGCTGGCAAACAATGCCGGCAAACGCCTCGCCAAGCGCGACAAGGCATTCACCCTGCGCGCGATGCGCGAGGCCGGCACGGATCCGGACGAGATATGGGCGATGTCAATCCGCCAGATCGCCCGTCAGGCTGCCGCTGTCAACGGGATTTAGGCCGGTGCATCACCCCCAAGCGCGCAGGCCCCGGACGAGTCGTCCGTAGTCGGGCCGGTCCGGCTGAAGCAGCCCGTGCCGGATCGCGAAATCGATGATGACCAGATTGACGTTGAACTTGAACTCGTCAGTTTCCTCTACAACGCGCAGCGCCTGACGTGCCGGCCAGCGAACGAAGCCGCTGATTTCTCCGTCCGCGTTCACTGGCTCGAAATCGGCGGGCAGCCTGAGGTCGAACACGAACAGCATGTCCCGGCGGATACCGCCCTTCGTGTTCATCATGTAGCTGACCGTTCCGACGGGGATTGCCTTTCCGGCTAGGTCTTCCGGCACCGATGCTTCTTCCGCGGCTTCCTTGATCACATTTTCCATCAGCGACAGGCCGACCGGCTGTCCGCCCGCCACCATGTTGTCGAGCTTTCCGGGAGCCACCTCGCGGTTCTTCGCCCGGACGCCGATCCACAACTCCGGCCCCTCGGGGGTCTCGACATAGCCGTTCACATGGACACCGTACGATGTCACGCCAAAGGCCTGGAGCCACGCGCGATCGATGCGCAGCAGGCTCGGAGCGCCGAAACTCACCGAGACCGGGCACAGTTCCTTGCGGTTGCGCGGCAGCGCCTGCCTGACCACGAGCGCGGCGCCCGCCTCGGCCAACGCCTGCGAGCGCGACTCCGTATCCTTCAGGCTCTCGTTGAAGGACAGCGAATCGGCACTGACGTCGAAGTTATGCTCCCAGCGCGTCATGCGCTCGGCAAGGCTCTCGCTGACCCAGCCGATCTGCGTCCCCGCCGCGAGAAAAGGAATCCGCCCGGTCAGGTCATGGGTGTTGCAGGCGGCGATATGGTCATAAAGCGCCATCAGCGCCGCTCCGACCTAGGCGGAGGCGGCGAAGCGCTTTTCGGATACAAGCACCTGGGAGACCCCGAAGATGGTCCGCATCGCCTCGGCGATCTGCATCGCCAGCGCGTGGTCAAGTTCCGAGGTCTCGATGTCGATATAAACATCGCTTCCGTCCGTCCCGGTGCGCGCGCAGTGCCAGCGGTCAGGCATGAGGCCGCGCTTGGCCCATTGTTCCATGATGCGCGGCTGGAGTCCCGGGTCGGACATGCCGGACACGGCGAAGCAGTGCACCGGGTTGGTCCGTCGGACGAGCGTTTCGAAGGATTCAGATGTTGGCGTTGTTGCGAATGACATGATGACGGCTCTCTTTTCGAATTGGCAGTGTGCAAGCACGAGTCCCCGGTCGCCGCGCGCTAAGTCGCGCGTGCGCCGGGCTGCCAATAAGAATGAGCCGCATGCCGTTCATAACGCGCGGAACCTACAAAACGCGCCGTTTCGGGTCAAGTTTTGCGCGGCCCCCTCTGGAATCGCCCTTTCGCCGCGCGGATGCGCCGCAACCCGCCCCCTCGTCACCACGACCGGCGGAGGATATGATCGCAGGCATGAACGCACTGGCAATCATTCTGGCCATCGCCCTGGCGGGCGTCGTCCTGGCCCTCGTCGTTGGCGTGATCGCGATGGCGCGCGGCGGTGAGTTCAACCGCAAGCACGGGAACACCATGATGCGCTTGCGTGTCGGCCTGCAGGGCCTGGCCGTGGTGCTGGTCCTGCTGTTCGTCTTCGTTGCGTCCCAGAACGGCTGATCCCTTTTCGGCGGCATGGTCGAACTCGACAAGATCTACACCCGCGGCGGTGACCGAGGCGAAACCTCACTCGGCTCCGGTGATCGCGTCGCCAAGCACGATCTCAGGGTCGCCGCCTACGGAACCGTGGACGAGACCAACGCGGCGATCGGACTGGCACGCCTGCACACCGCGGATGACACTGAAACCGACGCGATGCTGGCGCGAATCCAGAACGACCTGTTCGACCTTGGCGCGGACCTCTGCACACCCGAGGGCGATGCCCGCGCTGCGCGCAGAAGCGAGGGTGCGCTGCGAATCGTCCCGAAACAGGTCGACCGTCTGGAACAGGAAATCGACACCCTAAACGACAGCCTCGAACCGCTGAAATCCTTCATCCTGCCCGGCGGGACGCCTGCGGCAGCGCACCTGCATATGGCGCGTACGGTCGCCCGGCGCGCCGAACGCCTCATGACGGAGCTCGCAGCGCGCGAAACGGTCAACGAGGCGGCGATGAAGTACATCAACCGACTGTCGGACCATCTCTTCGTGCTCGGTAGGCACTTGAACGGGCGCGGCGCGGCGGACGTCCTCTGGACGCCCGGCGCGAACCGGGATTGACGCCCGCAATACGGCCATCTCAGTCCCTGATCGACCGCCGGGAGCGCGTTGACTCAGAACCGCCCCCTCGGGCATGTTGCGGTGCAACAAAAAAGACACGCGAACGAAATCAACGGGAAGCCCATGAAACTGCTCGTGCCGGTCAAGCGGGTGATCGATTACAACGTGAAGGTCCGTGTTAAATCGGACAACACCGGGGTCGAGACCGCCAACGTCAAGATGTCGATGAACCCCTTCGACGAGATCGCCGTCGAAGAAGCGGTGCGAATGAAGGAAGCGGGAACGGCCGAGGAGATCGTGGCTGTTTCCCTGGGTGTCCAGCAGTGTCAGGAAACGATCCGCACGGCTTTGGCGATGGGTGCCGACCGCGGCATCCATGTGAAGACCGACGACGAATTGCAGCCGCTCGCCGTCGCGAAGCTCCTGAAGGCCCTCGTCGAGAAGGAATCACCGGACCTGGTGATCCTCGGCAAGCAGGCCATCGACGACGACTCCAACCAAACCGGCCAGATGCTGGCCGCCCTGCTCGACTGGCCTCAGGGCACATTCGCCTCAGGGATCGAACTCGCCGACGGCAAGGCCAAGGTCGTTCGCGAAGTGGACGGCGGCCTCGAGACAATCGAAATTTCCACACCGGCCGTGATCTCCACGGACCTGCGCCTCAATGAGCCGCGCTATGCGTCGCTTCCGAACATCATGAAGGCGAAGAAGAAGCCGATCGACGAGATGTCGCCCGACGACCT
>JAEPNS010000312.1 GCA_017643325.1 Alphaproteobacteria bacterium
TCGGCTCGAAGACGATCTTGACGCGCGCGAACTGGCCTGAGCCGCCCGACTGTTTCTTGTGGGTGTAGTCGATCTCGGCCTGGCGGGTGATGGTCTCACGATAGGCCACCTGCGGCGCGCCGATATTGGCCTCGACCTTGAACTCGCGCTTCATGCGGTCGACGATGATGTCCAGGTGCAACTCGCCCATGCCCGAAATGATGGTCTGGCCGCTTTCCTCGTCGCTCGACACGCGGAAGGACGGGTCCTCCTGCGCCAGACGCTGCAGCGCCTGCGCCATCTTCTCCTGGTCGGCCTTCGTCTTCGGCTCGACCGCGATCTCGATGACCGGATCAGGGAACTCCATCCGCTCGAGCACGACCGGGTTGTTCGGGTCGCACAGCGTGTCGCCGGTCGTCGTGTCCTTCATGCCGGCCAGCGCGACGATATCGCCCGCGTGCGCGACCTTGAGATCCTCACGGTCGTTCGCGTGCATCAGCAGCATGCGGCCGACGCGCTCGCGGTTGTCCTTCACCGAGTTCAGCACCGACGTGCCGGCCTCGACCGTGCCCGAGTAGACGCGCGCGAAGGTCAGCGAGCCGACGAACGGGTCAGTCATGATCTTGAACGCGAGCGCGGCGAACGGCTCGTCATCGGAGCTCTTGCGCTCCGCCGGCTCCTCGGTGCCCGGGAGCACGCCCTTGATCGACGGGACGTCGATCGGGGACGGGAGGTACTCCACCACAGCGTCCAACAGCGGCTGCACGCCCTTGTTCTTGAACGCCGAGCCGCAAAGCACCGGCACCGCGGTCAGCGACAGGGTCGCCTTGCGGATGCAGGCCTTCAGCGTGTCCTCGTCGGGCTCCTCACCTTCGAGATACGCCTCCATGGCGTCATCGTCATGCTCGACGGCGGCCTCGACCAGCTTCTCGCGCCACTCGGCGGCCTCGTCGGCCATCTCGGCCGGAATGTCGACATACTCGAACTCGGCGCCGAGGCTTTCGTCCTTCCAGACAATGCCCTGCATCTTCACCAGATCGACGACGCCGCGCAGCTCCGCTTCCTTGCCGATGGGCAGCTGCAGGACGATCGGGGTCGCGCCGAGGCGGTCGACGATCATCTCGACACAGTTGAAGAAGTCCGCGCCGACGCGGTCCATCTTGTTGACGAAGCAGATCCGCGGAACCTTGTACTTGTCCGCCTGCCGCCAGACCGTCTCGGACTGGGGCTCGACACCGGCGACGCTGTCAAACACGGCGACCGCGCCGTCAAGAACGCGAAGGGCACGTTCCACTTCAATCGTGAAGTCGACGTGCCCCGGTGTGTCGATGATGTTGACGCGGTGGTCTTTCCAGAAGGCGGTGGTCGCAGCAGAGGTGATCGTGATGCCGCGTTCCTGCTCCTGCTCCATCCAGTCCATGGTCGCGGCACCGTCGTGCACCTCGCCGATCTTGTAGGAACGGCCGGTGTAGTAGAGCACGCGCTCGGTCGTCGTCGTCTTGCCCGCGTCGATATGGGCCATGATGCCGATGTTGCGGTACTTCTCGATCGGGGTTTCGCGATTGGACATGTCTGGAATCTCTCGTTCGAACCTGGGCTAGCGGACTACCAGCGGTAATGGGAGAAGGCCTTGTTGGCCTCCGCCATCCGGTGGGTGTCCTCGCGCTTCTTCACCGCGTTGCCGCGGTTCTCCGCCGCGTCCTGGAGTTCGCGCGACAGGCGCTCTTCCATGGTGTTCTCCGGGCGGCCGCGCGCGGCCTGGATGAGCCAGCGGAACGCCAGCGCCTGGGCGCGGTCCGAACGGACCTCGACCGGCACCTGATAGGTCGCACCGCCGACACGGCGCGAGCGCACCTCGAGCTGCGGCTTGATGTTGTCGAGCGCCTCGTGGAAGACGCGGACCGGATCGCCGCCGCGCTTGCTCGCGATGTCATCCAGCGCGGCATAAACGATGCGCTCGGCGACCGATTTCTTGCCGTGATACATGACGTTGTTGGTGAACTTGCTGACCACCAGGTCCCCGTACTTGGGATCCGGCAGGACTTCGCGTTTTTCTGCGCGCCGACGACGTGCCATCGTTCCGCTCCCCCGCTACTTCGGCCGCTTGGCGCCGTATTTCGAACGGCGCTGGCGACGGTCGGACACGCCCTGGGTATCGAGCGTGCCGCGGATGATGTGATAGCGAACGCCCGGAAGGTCCTTCACGCGCCCGCCGCGGATCATGACGACGGAGTGTTCCTGGAGGTTGTGCCCCTCGCCCGGAATGTAGCTCGTCACCTCAAACCCGTTGGTCAGGCGCACGCGCGCCACCTTGCGAAGGGCCGAGTTCGGCTTCTTCGGGGTCGTCGTGTAGACGCGGGTGCAAACGCCACGCTTCTGCGGGCACGCTTCCAGCGCCGGAACCTTGTTTCGCTTGATCGGCGCCTTGCGCGGCTTGCGGATCAGCTGATTGATCGTCGGCATATGGCTTCCTTGAACCTTCCGTCGTTCCTGTTCGAACCGCCTACGCAAAGCACAACCGGGACAAGCGACAACTTGTCCCTGCAGGCCCTTTTCGCCGGCCCGTCGAGCGTGCGCGCATGTGGTTCGTGATGCCTGAGGCTGCGTTTAGACTGCGCTGGTCTACCACCAACCCCGTTCAGGCGCGCGGGTTATAACGCCGCCCCGCCTCGGGCGTCAACCGCGAAATCCCAGAAAAAACGGGCGGTTGCACAACATTTCCCCAGCGCGCTTTCACGCAACGAGGGAAACGATTTATCCCCGGAATGGGTAATTTTATTACCAAATCGTGAACGTCGTGCCCAAATGGACGCGCCGCCCCCGGGTTCGGAGGCGGCGCGCCGCGTCGAAATTTTCGGACGGTGCGCTATTCTGCGGCACCGGCCTCCTCGATTCCGGCCTGCGCGGCGGCCTCTTCCTCGGCCAGCTGCTTGGCGATCTCCTCGGCAAGTTCGCTGTCGCGCTCGGCCGCGATCGAACGCACCGCGTTCATGACCGCGCCCGTACCCGCCGGGATCAGGCGACCCACGATCACGTTCTCCTTGAGACCGTACAGGCGGTCGACCTTGCCGTTGACCGCGGCCTCGGTCAGCACGCGGGTCGTTTCCTGGAACGACGCCGCGGAGATGAACGAGTTGGTCTGCAGGCTGGCCTTGGTGATGCCCTGCAGGACCGGCAGCGACTTCGCCACCTGCAGGCCTTCCTCCTCGGCCTTCGCGTTGACCGCGTCGAACTCGACCTTGTCGACGGTCTCGCCCACGAGGAACGTGGTCTCGCCCGGATCGACGATCTCGACCTTCTGCAGCATCTGGCGAACGATCACCTCGATGTGCTTGTCGTTGATGCCGACGCCCTGCAGCCGGTAGACGTCCTGGATCTCCTTGACGAGGTAGCGTGCGAGCTCCTCGACGCCGAGAACACGAAGGATGTCGTGCGGCACCGGGTTGCCGTCGAGCAGAAGGTCGCCCTTCTGGACAAAGTCACCCTCCTGGACGGAGATGTGCTTGCCCTTCGGGATCAGGTACTCGACCGGTTCCGCACCGTTCGCCTGGTCTTCCTCGCTCGGGGCGACCACGATCCGGCGCTTCATCTTGTAGTCGCGACCGAACTCGACCCGGCCATCGATGTCCGCGATGACCGCATGGTCCTTCGGGCGGCGCGCCTCGAACAGCTCCGCAACACGCGGCAGACCGCCGGTGATGTCGCGGGTCTTCGAGCTCTCGCGCGGGATACGGGCGAGAATGTCGCCGGCCTGAACGTGCTGACCCTGGTCGACGTTGAGGATCGCATCCACCGACATGAAGTAGCGGGCATCAAGGCCGTTGGCGAGCTTGACGACCTCGCCGGCCTTGGACGACTTCTTCGGCCGCAGCGAGATGCGCGGACGCAGGTCGGCGCCCTTGGGCTGCTGCTTCCAGTCGATCACCACCTTGTAGGCGATGCCGGTGGCCTCGTCGGTCGCTTCGCGCATCGACGTGCCCTCGACCAGATCGACATAGTCGATGTAGCCCTCCTTC